>NZ_JACJSH010000066.1:0-36384 GCF_014698055.1 Nostoc sp. FACHB-133 | reverse complement strand
TTCAAAAATTTCATTAGGGTCAAGGTAATCTTTGCTCTGACGGGCACGGTACTCGCTCAAAGTAATATTCTTAGCCTTGGCAACAGCCGAATTGTGGGCACGATCCAAAGCTTGTGCTGCTGCTTTAAGACTTTCGAGAGATTGAGGATCTGAATCATTTCCCACATATATAAATGTATTGCCCATTTCTGTGAGAAGCTCACGCAAATCATCACGCAGATTATTGAGAGAATAGTGGCGGTTAGCCAGAATTTGACAATAAGCCTCAAGCGCCCAATCTTTCTCTGCACCCCGCTTACCCGTTTCTCTGTCAATCCGCAACAGAAAAGCTGTCATTTCATTGGTTTGGAGCAAGCGCTCTTTAATCTTGGTAGCATTGGTATCCTTGTAACCAAAGGGAGGACGTGGGGCCACCCAAATATGAAATGGGACTTTTGGACGATAACGGTAAAGCTGTTGGGCGCATTCAGTAGCAGTTTGGGAAACGCCGTGAAACACACCAAATACTAAGTCAAAATGATATTCAGAAATATCAACACCAGTACCGAGACTGGGAGAGGTGAACAAGGCATCAAAGTTTTTGACGGCGTTGGTGATATCTTTGATGAAAGCGACATTCTCATCACTGCCAGAATTATCTGAATGAACCGACCAAATGCGGTATGAAGTCCTACGGGCTGGGCAAGGGGTAAGGGGTAAGGGGGAAAGGGCGGAGGAGGAATCTGTTAATTCTTCCTTTTCCCGGTTACTGAGCGCAGTCGTTGGCGTAGCCTCTCCAAGAGTTGTATCCCCTTTAACATGCACCCCGCCAAGTTCACTTGGCGAACTACTAGATTCTTCGTACTTGATAGTAAAGGATTTGTCGAGTTTTTTGATAAAACGCTTACTGTCACTTGCAACCATGACTTTCTCACCAAGCATTAGCGCTGCCGAGATTTGGGCGACTAGAGCGCTTGAATTATCCCCCTCGTACCAATAAATTGTGCGTGAACCGTTTCGCCATTCGTTTTTAATGATGTAAGGTACTTCACCTCTTGGTCGCATTGCAAGAAAGAAGTTTACCGTTAAATCATCCATGTGTGCATCGGCAATCACCACTAACGGCGCGTTGTATACTATATATTCCAGTACCTCCAAAATGGCGGCGCGATGTTGTTTGCAAGTATTACTGTGCAGTAGGTGGGTAAGGTATTGGCAGGCTTCATCTATAAATATGCAGCCGTAAGTGAGAGACTGAGTATTCAGCTTATGCAAGCTGTCGATAGTAATACTAAGGGCTTGAGCCTGGGCTAAACCTGTGTAACCCAAGTCTGAATACATCGCCGTCTGCAAACGTTCGGCAAGATTTTTCAACAAGTTAACCCGATGTCCATTGTTGAGGAACCGCGCATCAGGATTTTGGTCACGCCACCAGCGCATAAGTTCAGTTTTACCAGTGCCCATGTCGCTCCAGAGTACGACTAGTCCTGATTTTGGGAAATTGAAGCTAGGGGATTTCTTCGATTTGGATGAATCAACTCCGCCAGAATCCGTAGACTTCTTCTTTCTTTGATGTCCTTTAATAGATGGCGTGAAAAGTTGTTCCTTTTCAAGATCATAAAGCTCAGGCACTCTCAAGCATTTTTCTTCAAGTTCAGGAATGCACAAAGCCTCAGAAAGATACTTGACATTAACAGTGACATCTGGCTGGTACTTGCTTAACCCCCATTTTTTAGCCCGATACGAGCGCTTGTAATCAGCAAGTGATTTAGCATCATCGATGATTGCGGTTAGTAGAGCGTTAGCATCTTCGCCCCGCGCCACAACAAAATCATCAACACCTTTCTCTGGACCTGGTAACAGCGCAACTTCACATTCAGAACCTGCCGATTCGATTGCTTTTGCAGTGCGAACAGTGGCTTGAAACACCGACCACCTGGTTTTAGAAGAAGTTTCGTAATCAAATAATATAATGAACTTGCGTCCCGCCTGAGCCATTGGTACTAAGTCAGGATGCAACCGTTCATCAAAATCTTGTTTGCCCACGCGCCCGTTCCAGATTCCAGGGAGTGCGATCGCTACAAACCCCAAAGAGAGCAAGCAAGCGGCTTTCTTCTCCCCTTCGCATAAGATAATTGGAATCTCTGGATGCTGTTTCACCCACTCCCAAAATATTAGTGGATTGAGTTTATCCAACAGGCGCAGCGCTAAAAGTGAATGATAGCGCTTAATTAAATAACGCTTTGCAACTCTGTCCCAGATGGGGTTAGCGACATCGAAGTAGGTAACACGGTTGGGAGTTTTGGGGGGTGACTCGTATTTGACGGGTTTCCCTTTTTGCCAATCAATACGGGGGAAGTTCGGCTTAATCCGCCCCCACTCCATCGGTTGCCAGTTCTTGAATGGGTCAAGTGACTGAATCCACGTCCCACCTAGTAATAGATGCTGATACATTTTTATGTATCCATCTGTTACCCGACCCGCATTCTTACGTGGGATTTTATCAGATATGAACAGGAAATCATAAACTGATTCTCCCTCAACGTGGAAAAAGTTGCGCTTAATCAACGCCGGATGAATGGCGCTACCAGCTAACAACTCATGGTATTCCGCTGCCGTGAGATTGTTTGGATATTCAGTTGGAGAGGCTGCGCCTGGGTCAAGGGTAAGGGGCAAAGGGGAAGGGGAGGAAGAATTTGTTAACTCTTCCCCATCCCTTTTCCCTTTTCCCTTTAACCTTTCCCCCGCAATATCCGGGGTATTATTCATCGGTTCTCCCCTCGGAATTCCTTAGAGAGAACTCTTTCAAGCTGTGAAACTCTTGCTCTAGCCTGGATATTCCGAAAATTTCCCTTCGTCACAGCACAAAATTGCCATGCGAAAGCTGCACTCGACCCCATGCGCTCTACTACTGCGCTCTTGGGGCGTTCTCTGTTTTTCACTATATTTTCCCCTGATAACTTGGTTGACAAGTTCAGAGGGGGTTGCATCAGTTATCAGTTATCAGTCAACAGTCAACAGTTATCAAAGACTCTGACTGATAACTGGTAACTGGTAACTGTTATTCGCGCTGCTACTGCTTTATGCTACAAAATTCAGAATCTTTCTTAATCAAACTTAACCTATTTAAATCTTTTGAATTTCAACAGCAAAAATTACCACACGAAACGCACCAGTTTCGTGTGGCTTCTCGTATAATACGAGAAGCAGCGTGGACTCAATCTCTTTTTACCAGTCAGTGGAAACAAGTCGCCAAACTTTAACTACCACTGCTTTGGTTGCTTTGAGATAACCCCGCTCTAAAATTATTCGGTTTTTGAGCCTTGGACAAAGCGCCTACTCTCTAGTGGCATTTTGTCCTTTAAATTTTTGGTGTTGTTGTGTATCTCCCTCCATTTGTTGTTCGTTTTGATCTTACAGAACTTCTGGTCGTCTGGTATCTAACGTCGTTTTGATTTTTACTTGTGACCTCCATATTTGCTAAGGATTGCTTTATGGGTAATCGAGGGTTGGTAGCACCTCTTTCTGTGTAGGGTGTGATTACCCTGGCTCAAGCAGTACCAGGCGTGGCTGTTGCTTCTGGTTTAGGCTTGCGCTGAAAAACTTACTTGTATATTATTAGGTTTATCCAATACGAACCTATTGTCTGTTTGCTGACCGATTTGAAGAGTGATTGTTGCTATACATTGGGGGTAATTACTAGCAGTGTCAGTCAATTTCTTCCAAACTTTGGGTTTTGTGACTGAAATGATTTGTCCGTCACAGTCAATATCAAATTGCTGCCAGCTATTCTCCAGTATCTCGGCTTGAGGAAGTTCGCTGATTTTTGTGGTAATCTCTAGTTTTCCTGTAATCATAGATACCTCTGTTATGATGCGATTGGGAAATTGGATGAAGCTTTGGATGTGTATACCCACCCTTGTGGATCTGTTTTAATATACTTTTTCACTACTGGTTCTAAATTAAAGCTGATTTCCTCTGTAATAGGGTCTTTAATAGTTTCAATTAATGAGTGTTTTTCAAGTACCTCTAATGCCTTAATTAGCTCAAATTTTGAAACTGACGTTTGTGGTTCACGATTCATATCATTTAATAGTTTAGCAAAGCTGACGTATTGTGAATTTAAAGTTACTTCCTCTGTTAAATAAATCATAATTCGCTTCTGAATTCTGCTCAATAATTGACTAAATACATGATTCAGCATTTCTTGAAACTGGTCACTAACTAATGTAGTTGGGTTTTCAAAAAACTTTTCGGTGCTACCTCCAAAAAAGTGATGAATTCGATTAATTACTGCTTTTAATTCTGAAGGATTACCTCTATAAGTTTTAATTAAATCGTTGCATTTTTCTTGATCTATTAATCCTTTGCTAGATAAAAGCTGTAACGCAGCGTCTGCCTCTAACCCTTCAATTCTAAGAAAATCGATAGGTAATTCAGCTGCTATTAGACTCTCAATCTCATCAGGAAAAACTCGGCTAGTTATGATTACGCAGCTTTGACACAGCTCCTCTGTTAAGCGACGAAAAAATAATCCATAGTCTCGTCGATACTGAAAGTTACTTGTTTGAAATAAAGCTTCAGATGCATCCAATACGAGCAAGCAGCGACGTGATTGCAACTGCTTGATCAATATCGAAATCATAGACTGTGTATGCTCAGGCAAGCTTGAAGATATTTCTGTAGGTTGGATTAACTCTATCAAATCACCTACTAAGTCTTGAACTAATGGTGCGTGGGCCACCGATTTCCAGATTAAACAATCAAATCTAGGCTGAGACTCCAAACTAAGTTCTTCTAATAGTTTTGCTGCTAATGCGCTTTTGCCAATTCCTGCTGCCCCTACTAGCAATATGGATCTCTGCTTAATCGCTAACTCTTTTAAATGTATTAGTTCTTGTACACGACCATAGAAACTGGACACATCAGGTGATTTAGTACCAATCACTTGTATCCGATTCTTAGCAGGGTATGTTTGTTGTTCATGTATGGCATCTTGAAACTGATACTTTTTTGTTACTCGCTCTAAAAAATACCGCAAGCTTTGTTTTTCAACTCGTTCGCCATCTCCAATCGTTGTTGAAAGCATATTCCACAGGGGAGAGGCTACTCGTCGTTGCAAGTAGTTAAGACTATAAGTCGAATTGCTTGCTACATCCTTATACTCCTTTCCATCCCAAGCTGCTTTAATAACAAGAATCTCAGGCGGAGACAAGCGTTTGCGCCTTTCGGTTAACACTAAGTTGTCTACTACAGCCAAGGCATCTTCAAAAGTTACATCTGCTGAAAATCTTTGCCCTAAAACTTTCTGTTCTTTCACAAGAACAGAGGAAGCGTTAGTAGACTTAAGTCTTGATTCAGCACTAAAATCCATATCTTTATAATTTTTGTTAGTGTATTTATCTATGAGGATTTTTTATTGTAGATTAGAGCTAGCTCAAGTAAAAAGTATACTGCACCTCTAAAAATATACTGCACTTTTATGATACTTGAGCGTTGTTCATAATTGTTTACATTACACATTTATCATAATATTTTCTAATAAAACCACTTAGACCTTCAAATAGGTCAGCAACCCTTAGTTTCTTGCCGAGGTCTTTAGCTCGGATTTATCACTCGTTTTCTCAAACCCTTAAATAACGTAAATTCAGGCGTTTCACACTGGATCAAAATTTTTAGCTGTCAGAAATGACTGAAAGATATTTTGGGTAGAGGTTACGATGAATCTGATGCCTGCGGTAAGCGTAGCCATTGTGGGACTTGTGAGAAATGTGGGTTTAGGCAACTAAGGTTTAAGTTTTAGCTGACCAGACTACTAAATACTACATAAAGCTGACGATTATGAATACACATGTACAAAATAAATATTTACTAGGTAAGTCTTCATGTTTTAAACCCGGAGGAGGAAGGCGCGAGGAAGTTTTGTGAGTTACTGTATCAATCCCCTATGCTCTCACCGTCAAAATCCAGACAACGTTGAAAAGTGTGTATCATGTGGTACTTCACTACTGATTAATAACCGTATCCGTCTAGTCAAACCATTAAAAGCGCTTACTGATAATCCATACAACTACTTTGATGTTTTTGAAGTAGATGACACTGGTACTAAGTGGCATCCAGTTCGTGAACAACGAGTCATGAAAGTTCTAAAATGGAATACACCTAAGCTTGTAGAGTTAATTGAGCGGGAATCTCTCACGTTACAACTAATTCGACACCCAAAAATTCCTCGCAGTACTTTAGATGACTATTTTACTTTTGTTCCAAACAATAGTCTTCTAACATTACATTGCTTAGTTATGGATAAATTTGAGGGACAAAACTTGGAGGAATGGATAGAATTAAATGGGAAAATTTCACAATCTCTAGCATTAGAATGGCTTAAGCAGTTAGTTGAAATTCTTGATACAGTACACCGCTCTAATTTTTTTCATCGAGATATCAAACCTTCTAATATAGTTCTTCAGATAAATGGTCAACTGGCATTAGTTGATTTTGGTACTGCACGGCGAGTAACTGACACCTACCTAGCAAAAGTTAGTGGAAGTGGGGGAACTAGTGCAGGCAGGGGAGGAGTATATGAAATTACAGCTGTTGTCACACCTCGTTATACCCCTTTAGAGCAGATAAATGGACAAGCAGTACCTCAATCAGATTTTTATGCTTTAGGGCGAACTCTTGTACATTTAGTTAGTGGTATGTCACTAATGCGTCTGCCAACAGATAAGAGTACAGGAAATTTAATTTGGCGAGACAAGGCTTCACAGATAGACAGACCTTTCGCTGATTTTATAGAAGATTTAATGGCTCCCTTGCCAGGGCAACGCCCGCAAACTACAGGAGTAATTTTGCAGCGTTTGGAGCGTTTACCATTTAAATCAAAACTTAACCGACTAATTAAATCGAGGTTATTTAGAGTTGGTGTAGGCGTATTCGGGTTTTTAAGCATCGCTAGTTTGATATATGCGTCCCTACCTTTAGTAGCAAATTATTATCTAAATGAAGGTAAAAAAGCTCAACAACAAAATAGGTTTGAGGAAGCAAAAAGTTATTTTCAAAAAGCAGTTAATTTGAATAATAAGTTAAATCTTATAGTAGCAACCTCTTTTTTTGAGCAAGGTGAAAAATCACATAAAGAAAATCGTATTATAGATGCTGTAAAAGACTTTGAAGCAGCAGTCAAATACAATCCTAATTTAACTTATTCAATCTCTAAGTTCTACTTTGAGCAGGCTGATCGGCGCGGAATAGCTTTTGAAATTGCTAAAAAATACTATGTACTCGCTATCAAATTTAATCCTAAAGATGTAGTCATTTACAATAACTTGGCTTTAGTATGTCAAGACTTAGGTGATGACAAGTGCGTTAACGATAGTTATGAAACCCTGTTTAAATTAAAACCTAATGCTTGGGAAGGGCATTACGGATTAGGAAGTTTTTACGATGATCGAGGCGAATACACATTAGCAGAAATCCAATATAAATTGGCTATACAAAATAGCAACAAAGACGCACAACCCCTTAATAATCTATCAAGATTAAAGAATATAACTGGGGATTATAATGCAGCAGTTGGTTTAGCTCTAGAAGGCTTAAAAAAAACTAAAGATCCTGAAAGACAAGCTACTTTGTACAAGAATTTAGGGTGGGCGAAATTAGGGCAAAAGAAATATGGCGAAGCGAAGGAATATTTAGAAAAGGCGATTAAATTAGACTCTAAAAGAACAGATGCTTACTGCCTGCTAGCACAAGTACATGAAGTTTTGGGTGAAATTAATCATGCCAGGATATCCTGGGAAGTCTGCTTGGTTGCTGAGTCTAACCAGTTAGAGGTTCAGAAATGGAGAAAACAAGTATTAAAGCGGTTATTGGGAGATATTGTGCCGGAATCTTCACCATAGGCTTTTTTTTGTTCCCTAATCCCGTTATGCTACTAACTTAAAGATAACCAGACAATATTTTCAATGCCCAATCTAGCCACACCGGACTCAACAAACGAAGTAGGGAAAAAAGTCTCTAGAGTTCCATTGGTAACAATTGCATCAATAATGCTTCTATCAAACTCTGGCGGCGCATTGGCTCAACCCCAACTAGTAGCAAAGCGTGTCTGCATTAATGAAGTTGGTCGAATTATCAGCTCAGGCGATCGCTATCTAGCAGTCGGAAGTGAGATTTGTCTAGGAGATAAGATTAACCCAGCTAATGGAAGTACGGTTAAGGCTGTGTGCTATTCGAGTCGCCAGGTTTTAGAATTTCAGCAAGGTGCTGTTTTCGGTGTCTCAGGTATATGTACGCCGCAACAGGTTCAAGCAGAACGACGGCAATGTACACCTCTAAATCGGAATGTCTGTCCGAAGATGAAAGGGCCAAGTGAAGATCAAGATTCACTAAAGCTGATTACTCCCTACGGAAATATACTTTTAAATACCCGACCGACAATTTCTTGGCATCCTGTTAAGAATGCTACCAGCTATACAGTAGAGATCACTAGTTACGAATTTCACTGGGAAGCAGAAGTAAAAGATACTATACTGCCCTATCCAAAAAAACGAAAAGAATTGGAGTACAGTGCTGCGTATACAATTACAGTAACTGCAAATAAAGGTGACTCTCCTATTAATTCTCCTGGAAAGTTAGTAGTCCATGTATTGCCTGAAAGTGATGTTAAACAGGTTTTAGAGGAGGTGGATGTAATTAACAAATTAGGCTTATCTGCCGACGAAGCTGCTTTTCTCGATCTAGATATTATATATATGTCAAAAGGGTTTTTAAATGAAACAATTAATTCATTAAAAGCAAGAGTGGCAGCAGGCAGTAAAAATCCGACTCTGTTTAGAGTACTAGGAGATCGTTATTTGGATGCATGGTTACTAGATGAAGCTTTTCGTGAATATAAAATGGCAGAGTGGTTGGCGAAAAGTAGTGGCAACTCTAATGAATTAGCTCAGGTGCAGTCACGGCTAAAATTGATGAAATCTCAAAGCCAACCACCGATGAGGAGGAAACCTGCCCAATAGTAAGGGTGGGAGTAATCTGGATTTGATAACAAACTTAATTGTGCAAGACGTAGTGCCTCTGTTTTAGTTTTACCATCTTTCAACTCCTTGTAAAATTCTTTCATGAGCATAGCGGTAGATTTATCATCTACGCGCCATAAAGTTGCGACAGTACTCCTTGCTCCTCCTTGGGCTGCGATCCCAGCGATTCCTAATGCCGAGCGCTTATTTCCCTTAGCTGTCTCACAACCACTCAAAACCAATAACTCAATTGCATCTTCATTGATTTGATTTTTTTGTTTGAGTAAACTGTCAAACTCTAATAAGTTGATTGGCTTGTCCCAGCTAAAAAACATTGTCAGTTGAGGAACCGAATTAAATTGAGCATGAGTTGTTAAGTGAATAATCGGAAAAGTCTCTCTACTTACTTCTTTTATAAAACGCTTATAAGTGAATTCTTCATTGAGTAACGAGAGTGAAGAATTGGTTTGCTCTTTGACGTTTGCTATTTCTTCTACCACAGATGGCAGTTCTGTCAGGTATGAAGGAGCATTTGCGGCTTTGAAGCTGGGACTAGATTTAGAGAGTCCAGCAATTAAAGCTCTTAATTGTTTTCTAAGTAAAAGTTTGGGCTGCCGAACTTTAGAACCCAAAGTCTCAGCAATGTTGTAGTGTTTCAGTAAATAATCTTTTCCATCATGAAGCAAGCCCATAGGTAAACTTTGGAAAGATGTATCTAAAGTAAACACTAATGTTCCATCTTGGGGCAAATATTTCTTTATAGGTGCAATAAGCAAATTATAAAGTGCTTGAGAATAATCAAGAATAACCTGGATTTTAGTATTAGCAAAATTCTGATCCTGTAAAGTTTGTAAAAGATGATCTGCATGAAATTTCACTAACTTTGGAGCAACAGAGTGGTGGTGAACGGATTTGTCAGGTGACTGAACAACCACCTCTATACTATTGCCTAAATCAATAATGTGAATTACTGAAGGAATGCTATCTAAATTTTTCAAATCATTCAAAGCCACAAGATTTAGCTTGCCACATTGAAGATAATTTTCCAACTTTGCTATTTGCAGTCTTTCATTAGTCTGAATTATGCGCTCCAAATTAGGATTATAATCTGTTAGGAGCAATCGCATATAATCACGATACAAAGGCTCCACTTTTTCTTTGAATGAGAACTGTAAATCTGTATTATTTGACAAAAGATTATTGCGAACTTGAGTCACGTTTTCAATTGCGGCACTATAAGCTTGGAGAGCCTCTTTATATTTTCCCTGCTCCTTGTACAAAATTCCTAATTCATGCTGCCATTGATAGGCAAGATCCCATGCTTGAACTGATTGAGCCAATCCCAAAGCCTGTTCAAAATATGGTTGTGACCGCTCTAGTTTTAACTTTCCTAAAGTGCCAAAACTCTCTGACTGTAATCTCTGACTATTAGTGCTTTTAGCCTTTTCTAAAGCAGATTCAGCATACTCAATAGCTAGGGAATGGAACTGTTGTCCTGGAATTTTATTTAGACTTTTAGCGAAATTCAGCTTGGCATAAACAGAATAGGTGGTTGGTAGTTGAGAAAAGACCGAATTATTTTCCAACAGTAAAGCTACAGATGGCTGTATCTGTTGAGTGATTCTAGTACGAAGGGAGGCTAATTTTGTATTACCTGAATTGGACTCTACTACCAACCACTGATCAAAGTCCACCAGTAAGCTCAAGCGATGTAATTGAGCTTGCAATTTTATTTCTTTTGGAGCATTTGAGGTACTAATCACTTGTTGATAAATATCGAGAGACTCAAGTACCTGTTGTTGAATGAAAGTGACAAATTGTTTCTGGGAAATGGGTTCTTCTATTTCAGAATATTGATTCCGTGCTTGTTTGTAAATATCCTGTTTAGTACTACCTAATGAAAGCAGAATGCCACTAGTATCAATAGAAGGGATAAACTTAGCAGCAGATAATATTTCTGACAAAACTTTTTTTGATTCATCAAGCTTGCCTAACCGACGCAAGACTTCTCCTAAGTTGTGCAATCCGAGCAAATTTAGGGGTGAAGTAGTTTGCTTATTGATGGCTGCCGTCAGCAGTTTTTCCATATATTCAGTAGGTTGCTGTGGCGTATTGGCGCAAAGAGAAGTATTTGCATTTAACTTCAAAGCTGACAAAAGCGTATTACATGCACGAGGATATAAACCTAAAGTTTGTAGAGCAATGTTTTCATTGATTAAGCTTTTAGTAAGTAACTTTTGATCGTTTAGTTGACGGTAAATTGTTGTGGCTTTTTGCCAAGTTTCAAGGGCTGATGCTGCCTGACCTTGATTCAATTGATCGTAACCTTTTTGAGTCAACAATTGTGCCTGCTTTTGTTGTTGTGTTGCTTTATTTACCTCCTGAGCTAATATAAAGGATGGTTGGATAATAACTATGAATAAGCCGAGAATGACTAACAATAAATACTTGAACCAATACCGATATTTAAGCATTTTCGCTCCATTACCAGTCTTGCTTATACAAAAAACTTTTAACGACACGCTAAGGCAGATAATGAGCTATTAGGGGTTGCTGTATTGTTTTGTGCAGTTAAGACGACATTCCCATCAAGATTTATTATCCAACCCTGAGCTTCTATTATCTGTATAGGTTCTTCAGTTTGTGATGCCTTCGATGCCTCTAAGTTATTATTATTGTGGATTGAAACAGAGTTATTTTGCTGTTCATAATTCATATATGGCATATCATCAGAATTAGCTGGCAGTCCACCGGTGCCAACATTCACAAATTTACTGATTGGCATATCTGAATTTTTTTGACAAACTGATGCTATTTGAGGAGCTACTGGAATCGATTCTGATTTGAGTTTAGTAGGATAAATTTCACCACCAGTATTGTTAATGCTAACAGTGCCGTTAATTCCGTATTTAGAACTTGCAGAAATTTGACTGTCACGAGCAATAAAAAGTCCTCTAGTATTAATTAGTACATTTCCTCCATACCCATAGAAAGCATTGGCAGCAATACTGCTCTTCCCCCAAGCACTTAATATATCTGCATTGATGTTTATATTACCGCCATTGCCTCTACTACCTGCGGTCGTCGTTACAACACTGTAATTACTTAGCTGCAAATACCGTGTATTCACGAAAATATTACCGCCTTCGCCGTTAGCAGTAGTTGCTGTAATGGCACTTTTTTTGTTTAAAGAAACAGAAACAGCATTGATTCTGAGTGTTCCAGCATCGTTAGAACCGTCATTTCTCACGTTAACTTCAGCACCGTCTGTAACACTCAACTGACCAGTATTAATCGTCACGTTTCCAGATTTTCCAGAAGGCACTGAAGGGAGTCTGTATAACTTTTGCAAGATTGGAGAGACGATATTAGCACTGGAGATCACCAAACTAGGCTCTCCAAAACCAAGTATCTTACCACTTACCTCTACAGATTTAAAGGCGTTAATCGTAACACTACCGCCCTCCCCACTTGCTAAAGTAGAAGCGTCAACCCTCCCGCCATCTTGAACCATCAACTTTGATGTACTGATTGTTAGGCTGCCAGCTTTGCCAGCATTGAGCGATATGGAAGATAAAATACTTGGCTGAAAGGTTATTGGTGAAGCTCCTATTATTTCTAGAGAGTCAGTTGCACTTACAGTGACATCTCCTCCTCTACCAGTTCCAAAGGTTGAAGAGGACAAGTTACCTCCATCCGTGGCAACGAATTGTCCTGTTGACACTGTAATATTGTTTGCGTTTCCAGAATTGAAAGTTGCAGTGCTGATAGTACTAAAAACAGCAGGGTCAAAAGGCGAAACCCCAAGCAATTGTATAGAATCAGAGGCATTCACATTTATATTGCCACTTGTTGCAGCACCAAAGGTTAAATTATTTATTTGTCCTCCATTTTTAATAATTACCTGTTTGGTTGAAATTGCAATGTCTCCAGCTTTGCCAAATCCCAAAGTTTCGCTCCGCAAACCACCAGCTGTCCTAGCAATTGGATCGCTACCACTCACTGACAAAGACTCCGAAGCATTCACGTTTAGTGTGCCTCCTGGTAGTGTTCCTTGATTTTGATTTAAGATTACTGAGCCATCTGTAAGCGTAACTCTGCGTCCCTCTATCTGTATAGATCCACTGCCAATGCCACTAGTATCAACTAGAGCGCGTTTTGAGAGGTTAATATCTTGGAAATAAGGTACATTTTCATAGCCCAGTTTCCAACCAGAGGTCGTCGGATTAATACTGACTGAACCATTGCTGAGGCTGCCCAATTCAATTCGCCCTCCCCTAGCCGTTATTACACCTCCCTCTAAAATTACATCGCCACCAACAATTGCTAAAGTTCTTTCTGGTTGCACTTGTAAATTTGCGGCGTTACTACTTGTGATTAGAGGAGAAAAAGGAGGGCCAATTAGATTGTGACCTGTACCTTGGATGCGAATTGTACCGGGATTGCTATTAATTTGCAGTCCAATAGGCACACTTACTGTTAGTAAAGGATTAGGTTGGGGATTGTTTGTACTAAATTTAGTATCATCAGCAAAATTAATTTGATTTGCAGTAGTAGCTAGAAATGAACCACCAATATTTAATTTGGCATTATTACCAAAAACAATGCCATTGGGATTGAGCAGAAACAAATTAGCCGTGCCATTGGCTTTGAGAATGCCATCTATATTAGAAATAGACTTCCCAGTAATACGAGTAATAATGTTTTGGATATTTATATCGTTGTTAAAGTAAGCTTCATTTCCAGTAAGCACGGAAAATTGTTCAAAACTGTGGAACAAGTTGCTCCCTTTTATAGTACCACCTTCTATGCGGTTGGTATTACCTTCATGTTCAACATGGGAATTTGTAGGTAGTGTTGTATCTGGTATAATCTGTGCATTAACTGGCACTGAAATGAGTAGTAAATAAGACATAACACCGCTTTTAAAACCCGATAACGGAGCAGTATATAGTTTCAAAAGACCTCTTTCATATTTAAAATAAGGTTTGAATACTTGTAGGTTAAAACTTGTAAACTCAGCCAGGTCATCTAAATGGCGCACAAGAGTATAGCAGTATTGTGCAACTTAAATATTCGTAATTGAAAGAGTACAATACAGCGATAAAGGTTAATGTTAATAAGCGCTCAGTTGGGATATTCATACTTCATAAACAGCACAAAAGCTTTCGTTAACCTCTTTCGTAATTGGGATAGTCCAAACTTTGGCTTGAGGGATGGTGGTAAATCTTTAAAATTAACGGATACAAAGCCTCTTTTAATGTAAAAATTCACCAATTGATGTTTTAAGCATTTTAAATAAAGCGGTTGACTAGCTTGAGTAATTAAATGCTGTATCAAAACAGTCCCTAAACCACGGTTTCGCCAAGTCGGCGCAACAAATAAACTGCCTAGCTCTTGTGCTAAGTGAAAGTTTCGGATCTGCCCGAAGGCTACTAAATGTCCATCACATTCAATGACCCAAAATTGCTGCCATCTTAATTGACTGGGGTCTAGCCTTGCTCTAAACACAAAAAATACTATTAACCACATATCAAAAGGCTTGGCCTTACGAAGAACATACTCAGGTGGCAACGAAAAATTACACTGTATCATTTATCAAGCCATAATTGGACAATCGCAATGTACCTTGAATGGTTGAATTTTTTTTACTAAAATTATGGGTTTTGTCAACTTTTTGTGAGCGTTTTAGATGCGCCGACACTGCAAAAGAGCTACTTTTGTTTGATTTTTGAGCGCACCAGCATTTGATTACTAAAGTACTTTGATATTTTTTAACCACAACCAGCCCACCAACTAAGTCTGCATGGCGCTTGTTACGTATTCAAGCGTTAGTATAGGTGTTGAAGTTAGCAGTATCCGGTATCTGTAGGTTGCGATCGCGGATACCGCCTTTGCTTGTAAGCTTTAGTTTGGCAATACTTTGAATGCCAGCAATGTATTTTTTACAACTCATATAAATTACGTAACTCAGCTAAATTGGGAATATAGGAAACACGAGAAACAATCGTTCTTCATTAAAAGCAGTTGCTTATATTATTCACAGCGTGCTAGTAATTGACAAAACTAGTTTTTACGACAAATCCTATCTTATTTTGTCAGAATTGCTTATTTTGGATTATTTTTGCAAGTGAAAATCATGGTTTTCATCCTGAACTTAAGCTGATAACATTTATCTGCTTGATATTAAAAGGTTAATAAAAAATATGTAGTCCTAAGTCTGGTTAACGTGTAAACTGATACTAAAATATTATTCATCATCATCTTCATCCTCATAATCGAAATTATCATCACCATGTTCTTCATACCACTTTCTTTCTTCCTCCAAAGCGATTTCTCTCTCGATGATTTTTCTTTCTAGAATTTCCCTTTCTAGAATTTCACTTTCAAGCTTTTCTCTTTCAAATCTTTCTCTTTCTATTCTTTCTCTTCTCTGCCTTTCTTTCTCTTCTCTTTCTCTCTCAAGTTGAATTAATCGCTGCTCCACTCTCTCACAGTAAAAATCCAAGGCTTTACCAGTGGCTGCTCCGGTAATTGCACCACCAGCCAAAAATATTATTACAGTTTTCCAGCCTTGAATGGGATTACCGCTCCACTCCAAACTACCCTCATTGAGCCACACTAGTAGGAAGTAAACGAGAATTCCAATAACAGTATTAATCGGTGCAAAAACTCTCGGTGTCATCTGGGTTTGACGAAGTATCAGCCATTGCGCCAGGGTGAGAATCACACCAAAGATTGCCGCAGCAATTCCTGAGAGAATCAGATTACCTGGGAAAGTAAATGGATCTACCGCAAATTTGATGATTAGCGTGATAGTAATCGGGGCAGAGAGCAAAAAGCTCAGAAGTAAGCTAGCGCTAATCGCAAGAAACCAGTAGCGACCGAGATAACCCAGGCGAAATTCTAACAACGACTCTTGTACTCCAAACAAAGTCATCCAAAATGCAATACTCGCGGTCAAATAATCAAGCATTAGCCGTTGTTTTACCCGTGTGTTGAAGAGGGTATTTCTAGAATAAGCTGAAATTGAATTCAGTTGTCAGAATTGAATTCAGGCTTTTGAAAACTGAAGTTTTTCTTGTTAACTGTGGTATTGGACTGATTTTCGTCAAAGTATTCTTTCATCAGTGCAAAATATAAAGAGCAATGAAAAACCCCAACCTATTTAAAGGATGGGGGCACAAATAAAAACACTATATTTCATGATGACACAATTCAATATTTGTTCGACTGCTGTCAGCCTAGAGGTGGGGCAATGAACAAACCACCATCTAGACGCAAGAAAGTTATCCCTGGGTTATCTGGGGAACCAAAGCCAGCAACCGATTCTGCTTCCGAAAATACTTCTGGCCAAGACAACCCAGCCTCAGCAACGATTACGGTGACTGCTGTTGAAGTTACAGAGTTGACCCAGGAAGAACAAAGCTTACGCCTGCATTTAGAACACCGTGTGGAGAGAGCATTTTTAGAAGCAGGTCAAGCGCTGATGGAGTTGCGGGACAGACGATTGTACCGTTCCACGCACCGGACTTTTGAGGAGTATTGCCGCGAACGCTTCAATTATAGTCGTGATGCAGCGTACTTAAAGATTTCGGCGACTGCTGTATATGAAAATCTTCAAAAGTTTTTGCCGACCATTGGTCGGCAAATTCCAATGCCGACCAACGAACGACAATTGCGTTTTTTGGCGAAAGCCGAGTTGGAACCTGCTGTGCAAGCGGATGTTTGGCAGCAGGCAGTAGAGCAAGCTGGCAATAAGATTCCATCCGGTCGCATAGTGAAAGATGTTGTAGATAGGATACGCGAAAGTCCGAAATTACCCAATCCTTACCACATTGGGGAGATATGCGTTCTTCTGCCCAAAGATAATCCAGACTTGAGAGGTAAAGCGGGTTATTGGGGCGTAGTCAGCCATGTTGGAGACTATAGCTGTACAGTTCAAACCTGGGATGGTGACTACACCGTAAAAATCGAACACCTGAAGTTACTGGAATTGCTTGATGAAGATTGCCAATTCATGCAGCAGTTATGTGTGAGATTACGGCAGTTGCATCAAGTGGCGACCCGTGACTCTTCTGTGGATTGGCTGTTGCAGGGGTTGGGGAAACAAGCTAAACCTTATTTATCTTCGTTGCAGGCAAAATTGCTGGCAACTGTGGAACGGGAGTACAAAATCGAGTGGAGGCAACAGAAATGATGGTGCAGCGAGGAAACAATAATTTAATGCAACAAAGTTTACTTAACGAGTTCACTTTCAAATATTTCTCGCCACAATTCAAATTCAGGACAATTGCACCAAAGGGTAACGAACCCATCAAAAAGTTTAGTTTCTGAATTTTGAACTCCCCTTGGGAGAACTTGGATCAAGATAGGAATATCCAAATCACATTTCCAATTTTCTATTTCTTTTTGAATTTGGGCAATAGTGTCTTGATGGAATCCTCGGTCGTTGTTGGAACACTGAACAAGTAAAGATCCATTATCAGAATCTTTGACTCGTTTGATCGAGAAATTAATCTGCGTCCACATTGATTGGACTTCATTGAAAATATTAGGCAAACCATAGTGATTGCCTAATATTGCCTTTCTGCGTTTCGATTCACCCATAAGTCCCCCTCAGCAATACAAATTTTGACAAGGATGATGAAGAAGATAAGGAATCTTCTAACGACGAGTAACCCTCTGGGGGTTATTAACTACTAATACTATTGTAACGATAAATCAAGGGTTTCAAGTATTTTGCAGTTGCAAGAATTGGGGATTTTGCTTTCACCGTATCTGTCATCCTTGCAGGCGAAACTGCTAGCGGCTGTTGAGAGAGAGTAGAACCTGGTTTGTCAGCAGCAGAAGTGACGATACAGCTAGTAAACAATAGGTTAATCCAACAAATAAACAATGCAACACTGCAATAAATAACTCGTTGTAGTATGAAAGCGGTAAGCGATCGCTGAGAGTCTCTAAGAGTTGCCATACTGGAATGGCTTATCGCTTCAAGAAGAAATCTGAGTAGGGAATGTGGAGTGTCCTTTTATAGCCGCCATTAACGGACAGTTAGGGACTTCCAAGTAAATGACGACCCAGCCGCTAGTGGTCTGTCCCATTAATTTTGTGGGGTTGTAGAGACGCGAAATTTCGCGTCTCTACGGGGTTTTGGTAACAAACTAATCAATCAGAACTTATGGGACAGACCACTAGTCGATAGTGTTGCTTGTTGCTTGTTTTGTTGGGCTACTTTCTCTCACCCGTTGCTGGATGAGCAAGTCTCCGCAATTTCCACTTTGTTAAAACCTCAGCACATCAGCAGTGTGTCTGTTTGTTGTGCATAGGGATTTGAAATGAAATTGAGAAGGATAGGAAACAACTTGCTTCTTTGGTCTTGGCAATCTCCCGCCTTGAAAGCCACATTGAGCAGTTGGTGCTTTCTTTAAATCTTCAAGTCGATGGCGAAGAAAATTCTGACAATGATATCGACTGGCTTTTTAGGGAAAGCTCCGGTAGTGTGGAAGAAAAAGATATATAGGATGCAGGAATCAATTAACCTCGAAAGCGATCGACAAAGTAGCTATATCAGAATTACTCACTGGTGTGGCTACAATACCACCACCACGCACATCTCTCAAATCATTCAGCAAATCACCAATCACTTCATCTGGACTTGTGGATGAACCTCTTAACTCTACTACTCCAGCATTACACTTTTGTCCTGCTGCGAGGAACTGTGGCTACCTCTCAACCTTCAACCGCTAGACGTAGCTGTGAGGAATGGATAAGGCTGCTGCATCGAAAATGCGAGATCATAAGTAGGTTCCACAGCACCATATAAATGTAGCCCAAAATCTTTGGCAAGTTCTTCACAAACTTTGACTGCACGTATACTATTACCTTTAGCATCAAGAAGGGGCGAAAAAATACCAATTCCACACTTTCCAGGTACGACTGCAACTATACCGCCACTAACGCCACTTTTGGCAGGAAGTCCAACTCGATAAGCCCATTCTCCTGCAAAATCATACATTCCACAGGTATGCATCAGGCTCAGAACATCTTGCACGTAATGGCTTTTGATTGCTTGTTCTCCTGTGATGGGATTCTTTCCTTTATTAGCCAAAGTTGCTCCCATCATTGCTAAATCATTGCAGGTAACAGAAATGGAACATTGCTGAAAGTATATATTGAGAGTTTCCTCAACCCTGTCACTAATCATCCCAGAATTATGCATCAGGTATGCGATCGCTCTATTTCTACTCCCAGTAGCTTTTTCTGACAAAAATACTGGAATATCTACATCAAGCCGCCGACCTGTGTAGAGATGGAACATTTTCAGTATTTGTTGAAGCCGTGCGCCACTATCCTCACCTGTTAATAAATCAGTAGTGGCGATCGCTCCTGCGTTTACCATAGGATTACAGGGGCGGTTATTTTTTGCATCTAGAACAATTGAGTTAAAAGCCTCCCCTGTCGGTTCTAATCCCACTCTATTCAGCACAGTCTCCCGTCCATAATTCTCCAATGCTAGACCGTAGACAAATGGTTTAGAAATAGATTGAATAGTAAATGACTGTTGGTAGTCTCCTACCTGATAAATTTGTCCATCTGTATTGACTATAGAAATACCAAACCAATCTGTATCAGCCCTTCCCAATTCTGGAATATAGTCTGCAACTTTGCCCTCTTTAAGTGATTGATATTTTTGATACAGAGCCATTAAATAATTATGCAATGGAGAGATTATATCCTGAAGACTATTCGGCATTTCCGATAATGAGTTTACAATATTCATCCGGTTTAGAACTATATCTACTTTTTGAAAATATCTATTACTGAGTAAATTTCCTTGATTTTGCTCTCTCATGTCCTTCTCCAATTGTTTCTAAAAAATTGCTCTCCAATAATATTGAGTCTTATATATATCAGAATATTTGAGGGTGAAGAAAGGCAATTTAGCTGCTAAGATACTAAAGATGCACAGATGTGCGCTTCTACAAATGTAGAATTAATTTTGGATAATTTATTTTTTGTAATTCCATTGCAAAGCCTTTTAAACACAACCTTTCACTACAAAATTTTAACTTCACACTTAAGTTTTTCTTAACTTATCTATCTTGATACTTTGAAAAATTAATAAAGTTCAATATTGAATATGTAAGCCGAAACAAACGGCATTTCTCAAACTTAATTAACAGGAGTGTAAATTATGATTAATGTAAGTTATGAACAGTTGATCAATGGTCAACAGTTGAGTGATGGCGACATAGTATCTCTCGTAGTCGCAGATGGCGGAGACCCCAATATGATTTCTGTGGCCCTGGTACTCCAAGGTGTCACATGGTGGAAAGGCATTCAGTCAAATACAACGGTGCTGTGCCAGTCTCAGGACAGTCAAAGTACTTCTTCGGCGACACTGCCGGCAAGCCAAGTGCAATCGGATGGACTTCAGTTGTGGAAAGCGAAGACTTTTGGTGTCCATATCCAAATGTACAACATCGAGAATCCACGTACATGGGCCAATGGTGGCAAGGTCTACACATTCATTTGGCAGAAAGACTAAATTACCATCTCTGATGACAATTAAAAGAAATCATGCAGAACCCACAAAATACTTGCCAGGTAAATGCAGCAAAGACGCTCAACATTAGTCTCAGAGCTGCAAACAATATTCCAAATTCGGTTGCCAGTGCAGCCGCGTCAGCGGCAGCATACGCCATCTACTTTGCACAGCTAAAAGTCTGTCAAAACTTACCCAAGTAAGACATCATGAAGGAGAGAGGCATGTCTACAACAGCAAAAAGCAACGACTTTATCGTATTATCTGATGATGAAGGGCAGATATATGTTATTCATCGTCTGCAATTAAACCAGCACAGGATCGTAGGCGAGAGAGAAGACTTTGAAAAGTTTCTCGCAGATAACCTCGCGGTCAACACAACTTTGGATGAGAGCAAGCAGGCGGGGGTAGAAGCGTTTAGAGTCCTCGGTGTACTCTCGGAAGACTCTTTAAAGTAACTACCTTTGAGCTTTAGCTTGAACCGACACAAGCCCCACATCTGACACGAAGTGCAGTGTGGGACGGACACTTTGCTCAAGTCGGCAGAGCCTTCTTGTGCAAGTGTCCTTATGAATGTCGGGGTTAAAGAGGAAGTTTATTTTTGAAAACCTTTCGTAATGAGACTTTCAGGTGTAATATCATGTCCGGCGAATTACCCCTCTTTCAAGAAACACTTGACGTAAAGCTTATGTAGAAAGGGTTTGATAAAATGAAGCTTCCTCCTTATCTTGAGATTTGGGGACAAGTTGAAGACCAAAAGCTTGCGCTTTCTTCTGGAGATTTTTGAGGATCAGATCCTGGTATTTTTGCTCATAGTATTCCATACCAGGATCAGAATATCGTCCAGCAATTGTCCAAATTTGGTAGAACAAACGAGCCAGCTTGTGTGCAGTAGCAGTTATTGCTTTGGGTGCGCCCAAGCGAGAACGTAAGCGGCGA
The DNA here is from genome assembly GCF_014698055.1 of Nostoc sp. FACHB-133. Lineage (NCBI taxonomy): Bacteria > Bacillati > Cyanobacteriota > Cyanophyceae > Nostocales > Nostocaceae > Nostoc > Nostoc sp. FACHB-133. The sequence continues at coordinate 14,901 of NZ_JACJSH010000066.1, read as the reverse complement.
TAAAATGCACCCAGAGCAGAACGGCTGTGAGTCAGAGAAAAAGCCTCCATGCGAAAAGCATTTGCAGCACGATTGACAACAGTACGAGTTTGAGAGCTTTTGACCTTACCGCCGGTCACTTTTTGACCAGGACATAAACCCAACCAAGAGGTGAAGTGTTTAACGCTGGGAAAACGTTTCGGGTTTAATCCCACCTCAGATAAAATGGTCTGAACAGTTAAAGCATCAAGACCATCAATCAGTGTAAAATCTACTCTTGCCATCCGATAAAGATATTTATGCAAATCAAAATCGGGGTGATTTGCAGTCGGTTTTTTTCGGCGTTTTCTTCCTGTTGTTGGCGGTTCATCTAAAGTTTTAGGTTCAAAAGATGCTAAACATTTCTCAATTTCAGCGTCAACAGCAATAATCTGTTGTTGATAAATCTCATACAGTGTTAATTCTTGCTGGAGGACAAATAAATGTTCACGGCGGTAATCACCAGTTAAAGATACAGCAATATCTGCTGTGCTGCTTTTAATATGTGGGTCTTTGAGGGATGCTAAAACTTGTGGGTCTTGTTCACCAGCAACGATTGCTTTTATAATCTTCATTCCGGTCAAACCAGTCACATCGCTGATGACTTTGTGGAGATGTAAATTCATCTGGATGAGTGCCTTTTGCATCCGTTGTATATGGGCACTAGCACTCTTGATTAAGGTATCTCGCTGACGGATATAACTGCGTAGCACACAAACTTGGTCTTCTGGGCGAAAAGAACCAGACAGTAGCCCATAAGTATGTAACTTTTGTAACCATTGACAATCTAACACATCTGTTTTGCGCCCAGGGACTGTTTTAACGTGATGAGCATTGACTAATTTGACCTCAAAACCCTTGGCTTCTAATATCTGAAATACTGGAATCCAATAAACTCCCGTGGCTTCCATTGCCACAGTATCTATACGGCATTCCTTTAACCAATCTGCCATTGCTATTAAATCTGGGGTAAAACACCCAAACCGGCGAACATTTTGGTCAGTTCTATCAGTGGGCACACAAACCCAATGTTCTCCACTCCCAAGGTCTATTCCTGCCGCGTTCTGGTTAATTTCTTCTAAAGTGGATGAAGGTTTTACCACAGGTATAGACTGCTTCTTCTCTTGATTTGCTGGCAATTTCATTGCTGCAACCCTGTTCTAGTTATTATGGATAGTCCTGACCTGGGGATGTACTCATAGATAATCTTTCAAACGGGATAGGAAACTTTATCCTTCACCAATGTCATAGCCATAATACCCCAGAACCATGCTCCTAATCAGGCTCAACACACTATTGCGGGTTCGGTTTTAACTGTCAGGATAATTCTAATGTACCCGTTCATTAGTCGCCTCAAAATAGTTTCTTTCATTCATAGCGGGTGGCAGTGCCGCCTGTGCAGTTGCTTCTAAGAAACAGAAATGTTTCTTTACATCCATTGGGAATGCGATCGCTTTTGTCATTTTGGTAGAATCTAATCGCTGAAAGCCTTTCAGGGCTTCCATCTCCAGGTTTTGGCTACAAACTTGAGTTACTGTTAGAAAATAAAAGCTCAAAGCTCGACTACATAAAAGTTAATTGACTAATTGTAAGTAATTGAGTGGACACAATATTGACTGCTAATGGTCGTATTAACCAGGGCAAACGCATCTAAATATAGTACGGGTATACTAAGAAGCCAAGAAAGGTAGCGATCGCTCTCCGGGATGGAGGTTGAGCAATGAGGTTTTGATGATAAAGTCATTCTAGAAGTAGAAGAAAGCCCCTAAAAAAGCGTGAAGCTCAAGCCCAAAATTACGATCGCTGACCATTTTGCACAGATGGAAGATCCAAGAGTAGATTGCACAAGACTACATAAGTTGATTGACATTTTAACCATTGTCATCTGTGCAGTGATATGTGGAGCAGATAGTTGGGTGGCAATAGAATTGTATGGCTGCACGAAATATGAGTGGTTAAGAACGTTTTTAGAGTTACCAAATGGCAAGTTATTAATTTTTCAGTAATATAACCTTTGCCAGAACCATCAATACCACTGACAGCAACTAAAAAACCTCTATCTACTGAAAATTCTGATTGCTTTTGGAGAATAGAATCAGCTAAATCTTTAATATTCATCATTGAACACTTTTTTTAGTTAATTTATAATCCTCAAAAATGACCTCATACCCATTTCCTTGTGGTGATGCACACATAATTCCGACTTGAATGTCTTGCTCAATTGGAAAATAAGCCATTCTAAATGGAACATAGCGGTCATATTCATCTAAATAAGCAATATGAATTGCCTCTTGGCATCGCTCAACCCGTAGCTGAAAAATGTTAGGAGTATTTAGCAAGGGTGTGAATGACCAATCTGAATAGTTGTGAGTGACAACAGCACTCAGATTTTGTACTCCATCTACATACTCAATCCCAGTTTTGATCCAATGTTGCTCATCAGCACGAATCATAATTCCTGCTTGGTCGTATAAGTCTTTATAGCTTCCTTTTATCTTGACATTGACAACAAAATCTGTAGTCACTCGGTCAAAGTAGAAATGTCCGTTATCACGAATAAAACCATAGTGAGTCATACGCCAAAAATCAGTTTTTGGTGCGGTTGTAGCGATAATTTGCTGATCAGAATGCGACCAATTAGAAGGTTCATTAAGCCATTCCATAGTTTTTATTACAATTTTAGATGTAAGGGAATAAAGGGAGAAACCATGTTCCTGTGTGGTTGTGGAATTTCACTGTGAGTAACTGATTAAAAAATACCAGTTTTTTAACCTTATTTAAGGTACTACTTGAAGTTTTTATCAAAATAGTTTTTGTCCAATTGATTAATTGCAATCGCTACTACTAATGTGGCTATTCCTAATATCTTGGGTGTGGTAATCGGATATTTAATAGCATCGAACCATCCCAACTGGTCAATTACCAGTGACATAAACATCTGGCTAAAGACGACAACTAAAGTACTTGTTGTTAAACCCAATCTAGGAACTATTAATGTACTTAAGGTTACGAAAATTGCACCTAGCAAGCCGCCTAAAAATGCCCACCAAGGAGTAATAGAAAGTAAATCAAGCTTGTAGGGTTGGAGAATACCAAGTGCTAGCAGCAATGTGAGGATACCAAACCCAACTACGAAATTAATTGCTGCTGCTGCTATTGGGGAGTGGATTATTGTCTTTAATCGAGAATTTACAGCTGTGCCAATTGTTGAGAAGCCCCCAGCCGAGCCAGCGCCAAGCAATGCTAAGAAGATTTCCATAAGATGATACTGAAAAATATTAGGTTGGTAACGAAAGCAAAAAAATTGCCACAATTAACAGCCCCATCACAAGGCGACGATTAGCTGTCAGGCGACGGCGGTTAACTCCCAACCAACCAAAATGGTCAGTCACTAAGCCAGCGATCGCTTGTCCACAGATAATTAACCCCTGAGTCAAAGTAGTCCCCAAAATAGAGGTGAAGTAAGTACTGGAGGTAATATACCAAACTCCGAATAAACCACCCATCAGACTCCATCGGGGAGCTTTGGCTAAAGCAGACCAATCTGGATGACCAAACCAACCTGTGCATAACAAACTCATCAACGCAATTGAGCCGACAAGGTAAGAAATATCTGCGGCTAGGGGTACAGAATTGAGCGATCGCGCTAATTGAGCATTGAGATTGCTTTGAATCGGCAATACAGCACCATTTACCAATGCCAGCAGAATATATAAGTAGCTTTGATCATTAGGGACAGACCCCTGGAGACCTAAACGTATGGGTGTCATGGCTGTTGTTTTATGAGAAGGATAAAGAATGCTTGCAAATATATCTTGATATCAAGATACTTGAGATAAAGATAAAAGTCAAGAATCTCGATGTCAAGATAAAATGGCAATATGAACAAAGATAGAATTGACATCATTCTTGAGGAATGGCAACAGGAGTTGCCGCAGTTGGATACCTCAGCAGTAAGCATAATTGGGCGGGTACTGCGAATTGCCCGTCTTCTGGAAAAGCACCGAGAAAGTATACTGGTTGAGTATGGCTTGAACGTGTGGTCATTTGATGTGTTAGCCACACTGCGACGACAGGGACAACCTTTTCGATTGAAACCGACTGAACTCTATAGTTTGCTCATGCTGTCTTCAGGCGCAATGACAAACCGGATTGACCGCCTAGAACAAGATGGCATAGTAACGCGTGTCCGTGATGCAGAGGATCGGCGCAGCGTAATGGTGCAACTGACTCCCAAAGGAATACAGCTTGCGGATACTGTGATGCCTATTTTGTTTGAGAAAGAGAAACACCTGTTATCTCAATTCACAGCTGATGAATTGCAACTATCCATTCCAATGCTGCGTAAGCTACTTATGTTACTCGAACAAGATGCGAAATCAGTTTGATATTCTCTCTCGCTAAGTGCAGAAGCATTACACCAGTATGAGCATAAGTAGGAAACTCGTAAAAACCACCAATAGTTAATCCTGTCGCCAACCGAAAGATAACAAAGCCTGCAATGGCTGATACAATAACTGGAATCAGTGCTTCATAGTATTCCATTCCCAAACGATGAGGTAACTCCAAAGCCAACAGCGCACTACCCAAGGGTGAACCAAAGAAAGCCCCTAATGCTGCACTCATCCCACAAAATGTTAAAATTCTGGTTTCGTCTCTACCTAACTTAAGCTTTTCGGCCATCCAACTTCCTATACCGCCATTGATATCTACAAGGGGAGCTTCTGGCCCAGCACTGCTACCAGATACTAGCGATAACCAAGATGCTATAACCATACCCGGTGTTTGGCGATAATCAATTCGTCCCTCGCGGTGAATCTCATCAACGGCAGCATTCAGTCCAGTGGGCGCACCCAGGTAATATACAACCAACCCAACCAACAGACCTGCGATCGCTGTTATTATCCAAGTATAGGAGCGAAAATCTTTAACACCTAGAGCATTTAGCAACACAGTCCAAATCGCCTGAGTGCCTAGTTGCAAAGCGAAGTAGTAAACAGAAGAGAGACAACCAATACTAACACCAAGACAAGCTGCATACAGTAGCAGTCGGCTAAAAGTGGTTTTGTGAGTTTCAATACTTGTTTGTTTGACAGAGGAATCTGATGGTTTTCTCTTCATTATCTCCTCATTTTAATTTTATAGATATTTTCATTTGCATAAAAAACATAATCGGGTAAAGCAGCACATCTGTGCTACCTTAATGGGCGAAGACATGGATTTTAATGTACAGCTATATTCCCGGAAGCTTTCACTTTCCTTAAAAACATCACAGCCAGTCCACTCATAAGTAATGCACAAGCCAGGAAATAAAAACAGTCGTTAAATGCCATCACGTAGGCTTCACGGCGAACAATATTATCAATGGTTGCCAAAGCCTGCTTTTTTGCTGCTGACAAATCAGATCCACTACTCATGAAATACTGCATCATTTGATTAAGGCGCTGTTGTGTTTCTAAACTGTAGAGTGAAATGTTTTCTCCCAAACGTTCAGAGTGAAATTGTTCTCTATTTGTTACTAATGTCGCTAATATTGCAGTTCCAATGGAACCACCCAGGTTACGCATCATGTTATATAAACTGGAGGCAGAACCCGCCTGTTCTTTGGGTATACCACCAGTAGCAGTAGTAGAAAGGGGTATCATAATCAAAGGTTGTCCCATTGCGCGCACAAATTGGGATACACGCAATTGAGCCATACCTGTATCATGAGTCATGTGGGAATTCATGAAACAACTTATCGCAAATAAACTGACTCCTACCGCAATCATTAATCGTGTATCAAATATCTGCATTAATTTAGGGACAAAGGGAATGAGAAATAATTGCGGTAAACCTGCCCACATCATTACTTCTCCAATTTGCATGGCATCGTATCCTTGAATTTCACTTAGGTAGAGGGGCAAAATGTACAGAGAGCCAAACATCCCCAATCCCAGGCAGACATTGACGATACTGGCGAAAGTAAAATTACGTCTGCTAAACAAACGCAGATTGATAAAAGGCTGTTTGCGGGTGAGTTCAATTAATAAAAATAGGATGATAAAAGAAGTAGCGATCGCAGTTAAGCAAACAATCAAGCTAGAATCAAACCAATCTTTACGGCTGCCTTCTTCTAAAACTATTTGCAACGAACCAAACCCAATAGCCATTGCACCAATTCCCCACCAATCTCCGTGTTTGAGCAAGTTCAGCCGCATTGGTTGGCGATCGATAGCATACCAGACTGCTGCTAGCACAATGATTCCCGGTACTATGTTCAGATAAAATATGTATTGCCAACTAAGGTTATCTGTCAACCAACCACCAAGGGTAGGGCCGATAGACGGTGCAAAGGTTGCAGTGACAGAATACAATGCCATTCCCATTGGTAGCATTGGGGCTGGTAAGGAAGTGAGCAAAACAGTAAACGCCATCGGTATCAAAATTCCCCCAGTGAATCCCTGTCCCGCTCGGAATACAATCATTGAAGCTAAGTCCCAAGCATGAGCGCAACAAATTGAGAACAAGATGAATAAAACGACATTCACCATTAGATAACGGCGGGTGGAGAATATTTGCGGTAGCCAACTAGTGAGAGGAATCACAATCATCTCTGCAACCAAATATGAGCTAGAAATCCAGGAGCCTTCATCTAAAGAAGCACCCAAAGCCGCCTGAATATCTTTGAGAGAAGCATTTGTAATTTGAATATCCAGCACTGCCATGAATGCACCCAGAATTGTACCGAATACTCCTATCCAAGTTTTCAGGGGAATAGATGTAGAAGTTGGCTTTGGTGGGTGTTTGTATAATGCAATTGCTTTATTCATAAAAGTTCTTCCTGAAAATTATTTCTCATTTCCAATCTTTGCTATATATGGAGTTCGGTTGGGTGAAGATGGATAAGTTAAGAAAAATTTAAATTAGGCTGAGGCTGTAATACTTTATAAATAAGCTCTAAATGACATTTATCAATTGAATATTTAGACTTTCCCTTATCTTATCGTTTAAGTTATCTATCTTCACCCACAAATATCTTACTAACAGGGAAACTTAAATTGTTAGCTCAATGGTAGTAACTAATCGGCTAGCAACCTTGATGACAAATCGGTTTTTGATTGTCAGTAAAGTTATCGTTTGTACTTGAGACTAATCTTTCAAGGGCATCTTAAGTCAACTTGATTAAAAAATCAAAGGAGAAAACCATGTCTACTATGACTAAAACATCGATCAGCAAAAAATCAATCTTATTTGTTGGCTCACTGATTGTTGGCATTTCAGCTATTTTAGGAGTTTGCAACAATGCTTTGGCTGGAGGTGTAAAAGCTACTTCCACCCACAGCACCCAAACAACGACAACTACACAAACTCAACCCAAAAAGTTTTGGATTGAGATGTAATATACCCATTCTTATTTGAATAGGTACATGGGTAGGGGCGCACATATCTGCGTCCCTACGAGGATCTATTTTTTCTGCACCTCACCCATGCGGGAACCGCTATATCAATTCACGCAATACCTGATAAAAATATATGACTCGTACCGCAAGGTGTAAGTCAACCTTTTCTGGAAATTAAAAATGAAGAATTAAAAATTAAAAATTTAGGAATTTTCCTCACTTTTTAATTTGACATTTTTAATTGGAGCTTACTCCTGCGGGGATCTTGCTACACTCTTAGCGTTCCCGCAGGGTAAGAACTTGCGTTCAAAATCAAAAGTATTATGGAATAAGCTCTTTAGAGATTTTAAATGGTTGCTCTATTTCCGCCGTGGCCTACTAGGGATGTGCATCTCATCTGTACACCCATAGCCATGTATTTATTCCTATCTATTCTTATCTGAGAAGTTATAAAACCCCAAATTTTTATAAAAATTTGGGGTTTTAGGTTATCAAAAATGATTTAATACTGCTATAGGAGCTTTGCTATAAAGCCTTACTCTATGTAATTTGTATTCTTCAATAAATGCTTGACCTGAATTAGCTAACCACTCTACAAACTGAATCGCTTCAATAGGTGGACTAGTGTTCTTTAACATTGCTAGGCAAGGATTGAGCAAAATATCATTGGGATTCGTATCCCCAGCTTCACAGAAGACACGAAGATTTTTACGTTTGTCAGGATCTGCCCAGTTCCAAATACCACGGTCAGTCAGAGTATAGTAACCTCGCTCGTTAGCTTCTTGAAGAGCAGTATCAGGATAATGTTCTTTGCTTTTAAGCGGGAGATACCACGAATCTGTTCCAACTTCAGGTAAACGACCAAGAATTTTTTTAAATATTTCCCGTTCTATAAAATTGGTAGCAGATTTGTCATTGCGTGTTAAAAAATAAACACCAGATTGACCTGAAGCAATCTTTTTAAAAAGCTTTAGTACTTGATGATTAGAGTAGTGCGGTGTAGGTTCTTCAGATATAGGTAAAGCTGCTGGATTGGTAAGAGAGCCTATGAGAGTGAAATGATCGCGAAAAATATAGACCGGTGCAAAACTAAAATTACGTTCTTTGTACTCTTTATATACCCGTTCGATTCCATAAGCCCAGCCGACATCAATTGAACCATTAGCTAAACCTTGTAGTGTCTCCTCTGTATCTGATTTTTTCCAAGCAATACAATATTCTGCCTTTGTTTGTGCCAAGAAAGACTCAGCAATATAGTCTACAAAGCGAGTGATTCCAGCCCCGCCATTGCCAATGATAAATCTAGGTTTATCTTCTTTACAAAAAGAAGAAAAAATAATGCGATCGCAATCATTTATTTGGGCTTCTTTTTTCATGGTTTTATTCAGTAGGTAAGAGCGTACATCTGTACGCCCCTACCTAGCTGTTTGTATTAGCTATGTTGTAAAACAGTAGAGGTTGCTGTGTGATTTAGTTGCGTAGTCTGTGCTGGGTTATTTTGTGCGATCGTGTATAGCTCCTCACGAACTGTCAAACTAGCAAGACCATCAATTGGATTAGTGTAACTTCTTTGGAATTGTTGAACTGTATTGATAGTTATCTGTCCATAAAAAGGTTGCTCTAGAGAAATATTGGCTCCCAATAATTGATTTAATTCCTCATGAAGACTATTCATCTCATCTTGCATTTTGGCGTTTGTTTCTGAACCAACAATGCCATCTACTGTGAGATCATAATCCACTTGAAATTTCTTAATCGCTTTTTGCGTTGTCAAATCAGTTAAGTCAGACTCATCTTGAGAGATAGGAAAGTTAGGATCGCTACTGTTGATACGGCTTCTGTAACCTAAGCCGTTCAAAATACTGCGAATTTCAGAATTTGTATAATTAATCATGGTTGAAAAACCTCGAAATCATGAAGTTGATATTTCAAGTTTCCCTTTTAATAAGATGTTTGTGGGTGGAGATAGATAACTTAAGTGTAAAGATAAGAAATTACCATATAGGTACAGAAAGAAATAATTAACTACAAATAAACATAGATACTCTTAGAGGTTGTTTGAAAAGTAGTTGGGTGTGATTTTAGGCACTTATTGATCCCCCCTAACCCCCCTTAAAAAGTGGGGAACCGGAATCAAAATCCCCCAATTTATCGGGGGATTTAGGGGGATCTAGAACGTTTTGTTACCATGAAGAGGACTTTTCAAACATCCTCTTAGGGGCGCACATCTGTACGCCCCTACTTAATTAATGAAAAAGGGAGAACACTTCTATGTTAGTATTCTCCCCATAATGAATATTTTAGTGTTGTGTGAGTAAGTAAAACCCTTAGTAAACGTAAACCGCTCCAGTACGATTAATAGCAAGTGATCCATCTCCAGGTGTATCACTGGCAACTTGCCGAACTTTTACAATGGTCGTGTTACCAACTTTATTCACCTTGTATTTTAGAGAAGCCTCTTGCTGAGAGGGATAAATCAAAACATCAGTGGGAACAGAAATATAACTTATGTTAGTAACATTCCCTGGAAGTAATGTCTTAGCTGAATCAGTTGTCAAACCATATTGCAAAGGAATATTAGTCTGGTTAATAACCTCTACTTGTAATGGTTTATGGGGATTGACTCGTGCTACAGGTTGCCAAAAACCAGCGTGAAATGTTCTTGCTAGTTTGAATTCAGCAGCGCGAGCTTGCATAGGAATAGCTAGGCTAGCAGCAGTAATAGTTCCTAGCACAACAGCGATGAATTTGAATTGCATAAGTGTCTCCTTCAAGAATATTTTTGGTGATTGAAGCTTTGTGAGTAGGGGCGTACAAATAGTTGTATGCCTGAAGTTTTAGTTGGTAGATGGGAATTGCGCGATCGCCTCCGGTAGGTACTGCATTTATACTGTTAGGCGCGTACATCTATACGCCCCTACTGAATCGCCACAGTCAAGGTGTAGTTGATCGGATAGGGTTTTGGATTATCTACTTGAATGTGATAATCTTCTGTCCTTGGTAAGCGTCCATACCAAGATTGAGCGCCAGACATATTGCCATTTTCGAGTACAGTGCCATCAACTCCATAAAGAGTCAGCCAAGAAGTATTTGCTCCTGGTGAATTGACATTTACCGACATTAGCTGTCCAGCCCTAGCATTCGCAAAATAGGAGCGGGAAGTGTGAGGAGCAAGACTACCACTAATTACCTCGGAAGTAGCTCCTGGCGCGAATTCAATGCGTTGTCCATTTACTTGTGGCGTGTTAGGAGCGATCGCTATTCTCAAGTTATAGTCAACGTTAGCTGGTTTTAACGCCTCAATATAATAATCCTGAGTTTTCGGTAAACGTCCGCGCCAATGTGTCAGATTCTGAGGTGCAAGAATTAAGCGTGTTCCATCAGCACCAGACATTGTAAGATAGACAGGAGATTTGGAAGAATCTGCTTCGATAGTCATCAATTGATTGGCATTTGCTCTAATTACATAGCGAACTGGATAATAGTTTTTGTTGTGATATACCACTGTTGAAGTAGCACCAGAGTTAAACTCAATGCGTTCTGTTTGATATCCCGCAGGTACGGTGCGAGCAGCAGCAGGGCGACTGGGTAATACCATTGCACCTGCAATTCCTAAACCAATGATGCTGGAACAAATCAGACTGTTAAGTATACCTTTCATGATATTTTCCTTGGTTGTGAAAGTTTTGTCGTTAATAAATAAACCTGTTAGAAACAAAGGATTGGGTGGGAGCGTACAGATATATGCCCCTACTTGATTCGGATGAAAGCAAGTGCATTATTTGCAAAGCCATCAGATGTTTGCTGTTCGCACTAGGCAAGATAACATAGAGCGCGAAATCGCAATTCCATCAACTGCTCATATAAAGGATTGAGCTTACATAAAGGTGGAATGTGAGCGATTGTATGATTAAAAAATTTTATCTCTCTAGCAAAGGGACAACTAGCTGGAATAAGTTGGCATACAATTTGGGCTTGTTTGGGATGAGAAATTATGATGGTGCCTAACTTTTTTCGGATTGGATTTAGGACATCCAATTTATGTAGGTTCATGGTGATTTTCCTTGAATGAATCTAACTAGTTATAAAGCGGTTTCTTTGTTCGTTTTATTTGTTAATTTAATCTTCTCTCAATGTATAGTCTAAATGGGCGAAGATGGATAAGTTAGGAAGAAGTTAAAGAGAAAGTTATAAGGGAACGCAAGTAATAAGTAGGCCGGCGTAAATAATTATCGTTAGGATAAGGCAGGGAGCATACTTCTCTACAAGACGCTGCGCGTAGCTTGCTTCCCCGGAGGGGTAAGACTGCGCTCAGTACAAGGGGGGTAGGGGGAAAGAGGGTTTAAACGTGTGTATCTGTCGCATTCTTTTCTCAAATTGGTATAAGTTAGGAACACAGCTAAGGGCGCACAGATAGATGTACGCCCTTACGAGCATCTGTACTGCATCAAACTAATTGCTATGTGTCAAATCTACTATCACTGTGGCAGACATTCCTGGTGTAATCAGAGACTCATAGCCTTTGATACTCTCTTGATCGAAGATGACTTTTACAGGAATACGCTGCACAATCTTAGTGAAGTTACCTGTCGAATTATCAGACGGTAGTAAGGCGAAATCTGCGCTAGAAGCAGGCGAAATGCTATCAATTTTACCTGTAAAAGTTTTATCGCCAAAAGCATCCAACTTGATTTCTACTCGTTCCCCTGGATGTATATGATTAAGTTGCGTTTCTTTGAAATTACCCACAACCCAATTTTGTGTACTCACTAGTGAAATGAGATTTTGTCCTGGTTGTACTTGTTGTCCTATTTCCACACTTTTGTTACCTATTCTGCCATCAGTTGGAGCAGTAATATTGGTGTAAGAAAGTTGCAATTGGGCATTACTCAGGGCAACTTCTGCCTGAGCAATTTTTGCCTCAGTTGTAGCATAGTTACTATGACTTACTTGTATTGCAATGTCTTTTGCCTTTGCGCCTTGCAATTGACCTTCAGAAGATTTCAATCCAGCTTGAGCGCTAGTTACCGCCTGTTGCACTTGCAAGAGCTTCGCTTGTGCTTCTTGAACTCCTTGTGTTGCTGCTTGTTTTTGGGCTACAGCAACATTATAGGTTTGACGAAATGCATCAAAATCTCTTTTGGCGATCGCTCCTTGCTGATATAGTTGCGTGAATCGGTTGTAATCTAATTGGGCTTTTTGCAGATTAGCATCAGCTTGCGCCAGTTGTGCCTGTGCTTGAGGAATAGCTTCTTGGGCTTGAATTACTTGTGCTTGAGCGCTGGCGATCGCTGCTTTAGCATTGCTAACATTTCCTTGAGCTTGGGTATTGCTGGCGATCGCCGTCTGAGAAGATAAAGCAATATTGATTTTAGCTGTATTTGCTTGACGACGAGCCGCTTCTAGTTGTGTTTGTGCCTGCTGGAGACTAATCTGGTAGTCACGGGGATCGAGTTTAATCAACAGTTGTCCCTTCTTTACCCATTGATTATCTTTAATTAACACTTGCTGGACAGTATCAGAAATACGAGCGCTGATTGGATGAATGTCAGCTACTACTGTGGCATCATCAGTTTCTTCATGGCTTGAGGCATATTGCCACCAATGATAACCGAAACTAGTAATGGCGATCGCTCCTGCTCCTACCATCATCAACAGTAAGCTTTTGAACTTTTTATTAGGCTTTTGAGATAAGTTATGATCATTACCAACTTCATCAAAACTACTGACTAATTCTGGTGTTACTTCAGATTCTCTAGATTCTGGGTGATATCCGTTTTGATCAAATAATTTTATTAATTTCATAATTCTGACATTTTAGGAAACACGCCCTAAAGAATTGACTTTATATGTATATGTACATTTTCCATTACGAGTAATAGTCTGATGGGTGCAGAAACATAAGTTAGTGAAAAGATAAGAAAAACCTAGTAGGGGTGCATAGCTATGCACCCCTAAAAAATTTGATATAACAAAAATAATTATTGATTAATTGCTATTAACTGTTTGAGAGCTTGTACTGTATTTTTTCCCAAGCGCCAGTGTTCAGTTTCGCCATTATTAAATGTCAATTGGACATCGAGGGTTTGGTTGGGCAATTGGGCGATCGCACCTGCAAGGCGAGAAATATCAAAGCGAGTAATGCCTGTGTAATCGTGAGAAGGCGGTACATAAAAGGATAGCCCGTTATCAAAGTCATCAAATGAGGGATATAAGAAAGGATCAGACCAAAATGGATCTGTGGCAACGTAATTTGGATCGTAGTAACCAGGGCGTAAAGTTTCTTTTTTGGTACGAGCCTCCTTAATAACTTGATTAATTGTTAATAAGGGCTGATTGTGATTCATAATTGTCATCCCAGTTAAATAAGTACTAGGTTCGCCAAGATATTTATCTTGCAAACGATAGCGCACACCTACCTGGAGGTCTTTGTTGACTGGGTTTTTGCTCCAAACACTAAAGAAGCCAATAGATGAATTGCCAGGATTGTAATCTTTATCTTTCACTGCGTAAACCGAGCCTGTGAAAACTAATTGACTATAAGGAGCTTGAGAAATTGATGCCAATTTAGGAGGAATTGCTGCTGCATAAACTGCTGCAAAAGCTAATGCAGGAGCAAAAGAAAGGAAAAAGCTACTGGCGATCGCAATTCTCGATAATTGTGTTTTTATCGCCTGTAAATTGAACTTGTGGAACAAAATCATAATGGTTCAACTTTTTGGTAATGGTTAATATCTCGAAACTGGTTACTATTTTTGCAGGGTTGAGAAAATTATTAAATGAGATTTTTAAAGTAATCAAATTGTGTCCCAATAGATTTTGAAAAGCTTGTATAGGGCTTTCCGTACATATAATGTCAAAAAGAATTAACCGCAGTAGTAGCGCACATTTGTGCGCTACTATTACTCAGACAATAATCCATCGGCACACCAACTTATTATCTTCAATAATCCACCTAGCAATTAATTTGTCCTTTTTCAGAAATGTAATACGAACATTTGGAGAAATACTTAGTTGAGAATTATGTAAATTTAGAGAGTTCATGATTCTGCTCCAGAAATGCTAGTGGTTAACAAAAGATTTTTGAGAAGTATAGATAGTGTGAGTTTTAAAACCTTTTTTTTCACTACCTATCTATTCATCGTCGATTTCAAAACCAAGAGTTATTAAAATCGATAGCCAACGCCAAATTGAAAGCTAACAGCGTCAGCATCACTATTTTGATAAGCATTTAAACCATACTTGGCATCACCGAAGGCGACTATTTTTGTGCTCAATACAGTTTCTAAACCACTTTCCAGTACTACTGAATTGCGATTACCGATAGGAGTATTATTTCCTTGTCTGCCAATAAAAGAGTAGCCAGCACCTGCGTAGAGATTCGTATTTTTGGCAATTGGTAAGTAAGCCGTGGGAAAAATTTATAAGTATGTAACAAAAAATTAAGCAGAAGAATTGGAGTTAAATCTTATACGCTGTGTACTATATTTTCCCTTCTCTG
>NZ_JACJSH010000065.1:0-36653 GCF_014698055.1 Nostoc sp. FACHB-133 | reverse complement strand
ATACCCTTAAACGGCTGCCCATATACCTGTTACCGTGGTAGATACATTATGTGTATTTACTTATCTTTACACAATTTGGTTTTTTCACCCTGTCCTACTTACACCGCGTAGCACTACAGGTAATAACCGTCCTTCTGGTTCTGGTTTTGGTGGCAGTACGTTGCGACCCTCTGGTAATTCCAGCACTACTAGACGCAATTCTGGCAGTGGTTTTGGTAGTGGACGTAGTACAGCACCCCGCCGCTCAAGTGGTTTTGGCAGCAGACGACGTTAGGAAATTTTCGATTTAATTAAGTAGACTGCCTAAGAAGTTAAAGTAATGTGTTGCATAAAGAAGCCGGAGGGTCACAAGTCAATCCTCCGGCTTCTCTTTATATCTATGCAATTTGTGATTAGAAATTATGAATTATTCGGTCAAATAATATGAAATACTAAATATAAATATTGCTAAGAGAACAGGAATCATTTTATTAAAGTCCATTTGCTTTTTTTGAACTATTTCTAAACAAGACATCGGAATCATCAGGGGCCAGAAGATAGTTGTTACCACAAACATCACAACCGATAAAAATTTATCTTCTGGAGTGGAAGCAGGATGACGTAGAGCAAATATTAACCAATTGATTAAAAAATAACATGTCATTAACAGATAACCGATAGTTAAAGTCAGTTGTATCTGATTCACCTTAAGTACTCCTGAAGTTATGTGAGCTTCACCAAACATCATCCGTACAAAGTTATAACATATTTGGTTTTCTTCCTTGCTCTGGAAAACCATAGTATCCTTATATACTAAATAAGTAAAATTTTTGTTATGTCAAACTTCTCTTGCTGTTTGTAGAGCTTCATTAACCCTCTATGAAGAAATTTTTTAAATTTTGGATGATGAATATTTATATAGCACGCTCCAAAATTTAAAATTTGGTTAGCTATGAGAGTAATAATTAAGCAGTCTTAAAAAATCGAATAATTTCGTGGACATGATCCAGAAATTGCCCGTCGGTGGAAAGTTGCGCGATCGCAGTTCGTGCTTCTCTTGCCAAACGCTCATGTTCAGTTTGATTTGTCGCCCGTAATTCCTCAAAATTAGCTGCAATCCGAGCTAAATCTCTGCGAGTCTCTTCGGCGAAGCGTTGTTGAGTTGCGGGTAATGAATAGGGTTGTTCTGGGTTGAGTTGATCTTCCAATAACTGGATTTTTTGTTCCAATATAGAGAAGCGATCGCGCAATTCAAAAATATCTTCGCGCGGATACTTCCATTCTTGGCGAATCATTGCTAACCGTGCATATAAATACTCATAAGCTCGAATAGCTGGACGCAGAATCGTTAATAACAAAGCTGCACCAGAACTTATATATCCCACCGTACTAATACCAGTGGCAGCAAGGGTATAAAGACCGACGGCTGAGAACAAGTGTAAAGCAATGGCAACCCAGAGCGATCGCTTTGCCAACGATGTGACATACTTCACTTGTTTCTCATCGACTGGAATTCCTTTCTCAGTTGATTGTGCTGCTTCTGCTAATACTTCTTTGGCTTGAAAATGCACATTCCACGGGACGGTAACAATTACCAACAGCCACCAAAAACTTGCACCACCAATCACCCAATCAAGAAAGTTACCAGCAGGGATGTGCAACCATTGCAGTAAGCCAAAAGCCGCTAGTACTACAACCACAATTCCAGCGATGGAACTAATGAAAAAGTTAATATACATCTTGCCCTGTCTCCGATGAAACCATCATCTCGATCATGACGATATCCCAGCAGTTATACGTAAATGCTTGTGATGGTTTTTCTATTTGCACACACTAGTTTTTGGATGATATAGCTACGCTAATAAGGTTGAGTCTCTTTGCTACCTTTTTCTTAGAAAGTTCCAACGGAGATGATTGTGATGGTTTTTCGAGTTGCACATATACAATAAATAAAATGAACCACTACTTAGAAACAAAGAAGAGAGAAATAATGCAATACTGCTTTGTAGAGTTTCAAGTAGATGATTCAACAAGATTCAAGCCTTAGTTGAATCCTTCGATTTTATAATTCTTGCAGAAGATGACGGTACAGGATACACAAAATTTAACCTGTAGTTTGGGAAAAGAGTGAGGCAATTCAAACCTTTCCCTGTCTCTATTGGATGAGATAACTACGCCAAATTGGTTGAGTATTTTTACTGCCCTTTTCTGGAATTAGCGATCGCCAAGTTTTACCTTCTTGCTGAATTTGCAAGTAAACATCAAAGGGTTGTTTTGGTTGCGTCAAGCGCCGTTTTGGTAGCTTGAGAATCAAGTCGTAGGTTCCCCGAACGTGGAAAGCCGGTAAATTTTCAATCGTTAGGGGTTGTTCTTGGGTAATTGATAGCCGCTTGATTTCAAATCCTTGAAAATCTAGATCCAACTGTTGGCTAAGTTTTTGTTGAGTTTGCTCTAGCCCAAGTGCGATCGCTTTTTGCACTAACTCGCTAGTCGGTAGCAATCCAATACTGCCACAAGCTGTAACTAGCATCAGCAATATTGCTGTCAAAACTAACCGCACTATGTTATTCACTGCCTAATCTGCTATTTTCTTCCTTATCAGTTTAACCGGACGGGTTGCTGCTTTTTCCGCGTCGAGTAACTTAGGAATTATGCAAACAATAGCCGAAAAATTTTAATTACAGATAAGGGCAATTTATGAATTGCCCCTGTTGTTAGAATTTGGTAACGAGATTTTGATTTTCAATAAATTTTGTAAATCTTTAAAAAATTTGTTCTAAGCGTTGGAAATCGCGTTGCACTTCATACCAGAGACTTTTATTATGGGGGTCTGTTTTCAAAGCTTTTTTGAGATAAATTCTGGCTTTGAGCAATTGGTTTTCAGAAATTAGCGCCCGTCCCCAAATTTGATAAGCGATCGCTTGCCATTGGCGAACTTCTGGATCTGTTGACAAACGATCTGCTAAAGCTTCCACCAGTGCGATCGCTTGCGGAAATCGTTTCTCTTGCAAAAATCGCTGCAATTGCTCATAAGTCTTCCACTTCAGCCGTTCTTCTATTTCCAACAGATTAGGCGGCTTTGCTTTCCCTGGTTGCTGGTTAACCACCGTTGTGACTGGTGTTTTCTGGCGCTGCGTTGTCTTAGCAGCATCACGCCCAGTTGACACCTGAGTTGAATGTGCAGCAGTTTCCTCTGGCAGTACTACCGTCAGCAGGAGTTTGTAAGCCTCTGTCAAGGCAATAAACTTATCTTTGGCTTTGTTGTCATCTGGGTTGATATCGGGATGATATTGCTGCGCCAATCGTCGATAAGACGCTTTGATATCAGCAAAAGAAGCTCCCGATCTTAAACCTAGCAAACGGTAGCAATCTCCAAGATCCATCTTGAGCTATGAGCTATCGAATATTTAGCTATCGGCTATTATCTGTCAGTATTCAGCTTTAAGCCTGGACTATTAATGATAAAGGCTAATTTTCTATTTTAAAGTTCAATGTTGACAGTTTGTTTGGGAATGGGCATTGGGCATTGGGCATTGGGCATTGGGCATTGAGGATTGGGAATTGGGAATTGGGTTATTAATTCTGCCCCCTGCCCTCTTCTCCCTGCCCTCTTCTCCCTGCTCCCTTGCCCCCTGCCCCCTGCCCCCCTTACTCGCCTGCTACTATAGAGGTTCGTTCTTCGATCACACGGTCAATTAAACCGTATTCTTTAGCCTCTTCAGCAGACATGAAAAAGTCACGATCCATATCTTTTTCAATTTTTGCTATGGTCTGACCGGTTTTATCGGCATAAATGCCATTAAGCTGGTGACGAATCCGCAGAATCTCTCTAGCTTCAATTTCGATGTCGGTTGCTTGTCCACGGGTGCCACCTGAAGGCTGGTGAATCATAATCCGTGAATGAGGCAATGCTAGGCGTTTACCTTTGGTGCCAGCAGCCAACAGGAAAGACCCCATTGAAGCAGCTAAACCAACGCAAATAGTCACTACATCTGATTTTATATGTTGCATGGTGTCAAAAATAGCCATGCCAGATGTAACCATTCCACCTGGGGAATTGATGTATAAATAAATATCTTTACCTGGATCATCTGAGTCCAGATAGAGCATTACAGCAATTATTTGATTGGCTATTTCATCATCAATATCTCGCCCCAAGAATATAATCCGTTCCCGGTAAAGGCGATCGTAGATGCTAATCCAATCTGTATATTGTCCACCGGGCATCCGGTAAGGAACTTTAGGAACGCCTATAGGCATAACTTACTCCGTTCTTAATAATTTGGGCGCGGTAGGAGAGTTAGAAATAACTCATAACTCCTAACTTAATAACTCAGCACTCAGCACTCAGCACTCAGCACTCACTAAAGGACACTGGCTGGGAGGGGGGGATTTGCGAGTTCTTCTTTCTCAAAAACTCGATCGATTAGACCGTATTCCTTCGCTTCGTAAGGTGTCAGATATAACAACCGATCCATGTCTTTAGTAATTTTTTCTCGGGGCTGCCCGGTAGTCTGATGTAAAATATCAACTAACGCGCCTTTGTTTACCAAAACTTCCCTTGCCCGAATTTGAATATCCGTTGCTTGACCTTGGGCGTAGCTCTTAGGCTGATGCAGGATAATCGAAGAGTGAGGCAAACTAGCGCGGCAACCTTTTGTCCCAGCACTGAGAAGCATGGCTGACATACCCATCGCGGAACCGACGCAGATGGTATGGATAGGAGGCTTGATATATCTCATGGTGTCATAGATGGCGAAGGCTTCGGTTTCAAAGCCAATGGGTTCGCCACTGTAACCAGATGTACCGGTGGAGTTGATATAGATTTTAATGGGCTTTTCTGGGTCATCGGATTGCAAAAACAGCAACTCAGCCACGATTAATTCCGTGACAGCAGGCACCAGTGGCATCCCAATATAGACAATTCGCTCCTTCAATAAGAGGGAAGGTAAATCTGGCGGTGGTGTCCGGTAAGAGCTATCGCCGTAATATGGGGCTTGAACAGCTTTGATTGGGGAAATGTCCATAGCAACTGATCGCCTGAAACTATGCCGTTAACTGTAATACATCCTAGCGCGATGCACGCTTCCCTCAAGGTGCGGATTTCTCCCTAATGCTTCAGGTGGCTTTGCATCTGCCAATGTTTGGCTTCTAAGATATTCTGATTATATTCATGTATTTGTGTTGGATAGGTTTTCCGTAGAGCTAAAGTGGTGCTTTGAAGTTATTTATTAATATGTATATCCTGAATAAGGACTTTAAGTTATGAAGGTTAGCTTGCAGCCTGCCTTGAATGATGGTAATTTAGACGCGAATCAACTGAACAGTCAACGTCAGTTGGGAATTTCGATTTCGGCGATCGCAGAGACTCAAGACCGCCATGTGCCCCTGAATTTGTGTTTAATTCTGGATCACAGTGGTTCTATGAACGGGCGATCGCTAGAAACGGTGAAAAAAGCAGCGAATCGTCTGGTAGATAGACTTAATCCTGGCGATCGCCTCAGTGTTGTAGTTTTCGATCACCGTGCCAAAGTTTTAGTACCTAGTCAAAGCGTCGAAGATCCAGAAAAAATCAAAAATCAAATTAACCGCCTAGCCGCCGATGGTGGGACTGCGATTGATGAAGGATTACGCTTGGGGATTGAGGAGTTGGCGAAGGGAAAAAAAGATACTGTTTCCCAAGCCTTCTTATTAACCGATGGGGAAAATGAACATGGTGATAATAATCGCTGTTTGAAATTTGCCCAATTAGCTGCTAGCTATAATTTGACTTTGAACACTCTGGGCTTTGGTGACAACTGGAACCAAGATGTTTTAGAAAAAATTGCTGATGCTGGTTTAGGGACTTTATCTTACATTCAAAAGCCGGAAGAGGCAGTGGATGAGTTTAATCGCCTGTTTAGCCGCATTCAAACAGTGGGATTGACTAATGCTTATCTGTTATTGTCTCTGATGCCCCATGTCCGGTTAGCGGAACTTAAACCCATTGCTCAAGTTTCCCCAGACACAATTGAGTTACCACTGCAACAAGAAGCTGATGGACGTTTCGCTGTGCGGTTGGGAGATTTAATGAAAGATGCAGAACGGATAATCTTAGCTAATATTTATTTGGGACAATTGCCAGCAGGTGAACAAGCGATCGCTAACGTGCAAGTCCGCTACGACGATCCAGCCGCCAACAAGGTAGGTTTAGTTACACCAAATATCCCAGTTTATGCCCATGTAGTGAGAAACTACCAAGCAGATCCGAATCCCCAAGTACAGCAGTCTATTTTGGCATTAGCTAAATATCGCCAAACCCAGCTAGCCGAAACGAAATTGCAACAGGGCGATCGCTCTGGTGCAGCCACAATGTTACAAACGGCTGCTAAAACTGCACTGCAAATGGGAGATACTGGGGCAGCGACGGTGTTGCAAACTTCTGCCACTCAGCTACAATCTGGTGGAGATTTATCTGAAAGCGATCGCAAGAAAACCAGAATTGTCTCCAAAACAGTTTTGCAAGATACCCCTCCTCAATGAAAGTTAAATTGCTCTCGGCGTTAAATGACAATAATGTTGATGTGGCTCAAACAAGTAGCCAACGTCAACTAGCAATGACGATTTTTGCGATCGCTGGTGAGTTTGACCAAAATCTGCCCCTTAACCTCTGCCTGATTCTGGATAGAAGTGGTTCTATGCATGGACAACCGATTAAAACGGTGATTCAGGCGGTGGAAGGATTAATAGATCGGTTGAAAGTTGGCGATCGCATCTCAGTTGTGGCTTTTTCCGGTTCTGCGGAAGTCATTATCCCCAACCAAGCGATCGAAGACCCCGAAAGCATCAAATCCCAAATAAAAAGTAAACTCAGCGCTAGTGGCGGCACTGCGATCGCCGAGGGTTTGGAACTGGGAATTACAGAACTGATGAAGGGTACAAGAGGAGCTGTTTCCCAGGCGTTTCTGCTGACGGATGGGCATGGTGAAAGCAGTTTGCGGATTTGGAAGTGGGATATCGGGCGAGATGACAATAAGCGCTGTGTCAAACTGGCGCAAAAAGCTGCCAAACTGAACCTAACTATCAACACTTTCGGATTTGGCAATAGCTGGAATCAAGATTTGCTAGAAAAAATTGCCGATGTCGGTGGTGGTACTCTAGCTCATATTGAACATCCTGAACAAGCTGTGGAGCAATTTAGCCGACTATTTGGAAGGATTCAGTCAATTGGGCTAACTAATGCCTACTTGCTGTTATCTCTAGTGCCAAATGTCCGATTAGCAGAATTGAAGCCCATTGCCCAAGTTGCCCCAGACACAATCGAGTTACCAGTGGAACGAGAAGCTGATGGTAGCTTTGCTGTACGTTTGGGAGATTTGATGCAGGATGTAGAACGGGTAGTTTTGGCGAATATTTATCTGGGACAATTGCCAGAGGGGAAACAGGTGATCGGGCATCTGCAAATTCGCTATGATGACCCGTTAGTTAACCAAGAAGGGTTACTTTCGCCCCTGGTGCCGGTGTATGCAGATGTGGTGCGGGCATATCAACCGGCTTCTAATCCCCAGGTACAGCAGTCTATTTTGGCATTAGCTAAGTATCGCCAAACCCAGTTAGCCGAGGCGAAATTACTACAAGGCGATCGCACTGGTGCAGCCACGATGTTGCAAACAGCAGCTAAAACCGCTTTACAAATTGGAGATAAAAGTGCAGCGACAGTGTTGCAAAGTTCCGCCACTCGCCTGCAAGCTGGGGAAGAACTTTCCGAAGCAGACTTGAAGAAGACTAGAATTGCATCAAAAACCGTTTTACAGGAATAGTAAAAATCCAGCGTTGCTGATTAACGGCATAAAAGTTTCGCGCCAAGGCGCAAAGCGAGAAAAAATATTTTATTCCTCAATTGAGCAACAAAGTAGTCGCATATTCCTAACTTATTGATTAACAACCAGCGAAGAGTTTGACTTATGCTGATCCAGAAGATTGTCCAAGAATTGCAAGACATCCCTGAAGACAAACTAGCAGAAATTTATGACCTAATTCACTACTTTCGGCTAGGTTTAAGTCAAGAACATACACAACCTCTTGCGGTGAGCGAAGTCGAACCGCGCACCCCTGGTTTATTGAAAGGAAAACTCGGCGATGCTTTCTTTGAAACACTGCCAGAAGAAGAACTTCAGCAATGGGAATGAGCTATCTCATCGACACCCATATTCTGCAGTGGTGGCTCTTTGACGATCCAAAACTCCACACTGACTGCCGAGACATCATTCGCAACCCAGATCATTGGATTATTGTCAGCAGTGCTTCTGCTTGGGAAATTGCCACCAAATACCGTATGGGTAAACTACCAGAAGCCAAACAACTTGTTGAGCAATATTCACAGATATTGCATCAGGCTAAATTTATCGAACTTGCGATCGCCACAGCCCATGCACTCAGAGCAGGAAGCCTACCGATCGCCCACCGAGACCCCTTTGATCGTATGATCATGGCTCAGGCTGAACTCGAAAGCTTACTTGTCATCTCCTACGACAAAGCTTTCCAGACTGAACTGATTCAGGTAATTCCTGACCTCAAGTAAAGCAAAGTATCGCCAAACCCAGTTAGCCGAGGCGAAATTGCTACAAGGCGATCGCACCGGTGCAGCAACGATGTTGCAAACAGTAGCTAAAACCGCTTTGCAAATCGGAGATAAAGTTGCTGCGACAGTGTTGCAAAGTTCCGCCACTCGCCTGCAAGCTGGAGAAGAACTTTCTGAAGCAGACCTCAAGAAAACTAGAATTGTATCAAAGACCGTTTTACAGGAATATTTAATTGACAATATCTGCAAATGTTTAGCTAGTTCAATGATGCGATCGTCCAAGTAAGATGATGCAAAAATTAAGGCTTGCTGAATATCTTCATCTTCTAATTCGGGAAACTCCTGGCACAGTTCTTCTCGATTAGGGTAGGTAGTTAATAACTCAATTACCCGACGAAAACTAGTGAACAAGATTACAGCGATTTTCAGATGAAGAGTGCTGAGTTTAAAATGCCTCGGCTTAGTTTCAAAGTTTGTAGAGTAGGTGTCTTGCCTACTCTAGCAACTCATAGCGATCGCTATTCAACCGAACTGAATATCAATCTTCTCCTTTGATATCCTGGGGCACGAAACCTGGTAGGTCAGTGGTGTCAACCGCAAAAACGAAAAATTTGTTTGGGTTGTAAATACCTGGCGCTATAGTACCAACGAAGTCGTTGTCATTGGCAATAAACAACGTATGCTTTTTCACACCGTTAATAACCACGTCTTCTCCGAAGGCTAAACCTTCAAGCTTGGCCGGAATTTCCTCTTCTTTGAAGCCGTTTTTAATTAGCGCAGTCACCACATCAAGGAACAGGGTTTTGCTAACCGCCTTGCCAACAAGGTTGCTTTCCCCAGTGATATTGCTTACTTCTTGAGCATTTGTCAGATCGATGTGATAGATTTTCTTGAAGGCAGCCTTGGAGCCGTCGCCAAAGCCCTTGCCATCGCGTTCATCTACTAAGAATTCGCGATCACTGATTGCCAAAATCTCGCTGACGGTGGGATACTTCGGTTTAGCCACCGTACCAATATTATCTAGCTGATAGGCGTATTCCTGGGTGGCACCTGTTTCGATGTCAATCTTGACGATTCTGGTATAAGCACCATTAGTACCACCGTCTTGAAGGAGTGGACTCTGCAAAATTCCAATCAGGGTTTTACCGTTGGGAGTAATTGCAAGTCCTTCCATGCCTTTGTTCGCAACCCTACCAGACGTGTTGCCACTAATCTCTGTATCACTAACGGGACTTAAGTTGCTGACTGCAAACTTGCTAGGTAGATTAAAGACCCTAAGCCGCTTACCTGTATTGCGGTTAAATTGATATACATAAGGGCCATATTCATCAGAGATAAATATCTCCTTGCCATTATTGGATACACGCACCCCTTCAGGGTCGAAACGGGCATTGTTGGGATCTGTCGAGATTTGAGTGGGGTTGAAGTTGTCTGAGCGTCCAGTGAAATAGTTTTTATTCTTGGTATTCAAAGCTGGGACACCACTGCCTAAACCCAATCCCGCACCATTACCGTAGTAAAGAGGCTCATTGCTGAATAGCAGAGTCGTGTCAATTAAGGAAGGGGTAAGGGTGAAGGGTAACGCTGAACCAAGTTTGCTTGGTTCAAGTTTCACTTTGATAGTTTGGAAGCGGTTGATATAAGATGCTGTGTCACTGACAGCGCTGTTGTATGAAAGAGCATTTGGGCCTCGGTCTGGAATAGCGATAAAGGTGTTACAGCCAGCGTAGGCCAATCCCGACCCTAAACCACCCAATAGGTTGCCCGGAACGCCGTTTTCAAGGGGAGCAGATGTTTTGTTGGAGCGATCGCTAATATTACCATCTAGACTCCCAATTGCAATTAATTTAACCTCTGCATTGGCGGCAGGAGCCACAGCAAATAACGCCAACAAGGACAAAATTAGACTTTTGTTGAGCATATCAGTTCTATATTCTAGAAGACAGTATTTATTGAGGAATATTGCCAGTTTTTGTACTTTTACTAGTATCTATTTTTCATGGTTAAGCAAAAATTAAGCTGAGATTAAGCAAAGGTTATTGAAGCCCAGATAAAAACCCTCAGTAGTAGTATTCTCAATCTGCTAGCGAGACAGAAAAACCACACAAAAGCATAGGATTTAACGGTAACTGAATAGGAAATAAAGGGTTTAAAAAACTTAACTAAATACGACTTGCTAGTACCAAAACATAACCAAAAATTACTGATGGCTTAACTATTGACTATCAATATTTTTATTTGATGGTTATCCTAATTATAGAAAAATTGCATGAAACCTAGCAAAAATCAAGGGTATCTATTAAGTCTTTTGTTTCTAAGTACCTTGAGTGCAAATATACAATCAGTTAGCGCTCGAACTACCAGCCCCGTTGGTAACTTACAGGGTGGGGCAGCTTTATTACCCACAGGTCAAACTATTACACCCGCAGCAGCACCAGGTTCAACGTTTGCACCTTTAGCAACTGGTTTGCGTACAGATGATAATGCTGATGCGGCTGAAGCAGTAAGCACAGCCCTCAGCCCTGATGGAAAAACTTTACTGGTGCTTACCAGTGGCTATAATCAAAACTTCAAAAATGAAAACACGGGCAGTACTTTCACCTATCCTGTATTAGACCCACAAACTGGCAAGTCAAGTAGTACAACAACTCCAAAAGCAGAATGGGTTTTTGTCTATGATGTCAGTAGCGGGAAGTTGGTTAAAAGGCAACAGATTAATATTCCGAATACCTATAACGGTTTAGCTTGGGCCAAAGACGGCTCGCGCTTCTTTGTATCAGGTGGGATTGACGATCGCGTCTATGTTTATGCCTCTAATGGCAGCCAATACATACCAGATGCTCCCTTTATTTTACTAGGTCACAATTCTAACCAAACTGACCCGTTTCCTAAATATGATGGTGGTTTGTTAAAGGATACGCCAGCGAAGGCTGTGGCAACAGGAGCAGTTGTAGCGGGTATTGCCGTTAGTAAGGATGGCAAAACCTTAGTGACTGCAAACTTTGAGAATGACTCAATATCAATCATTGATACTACTACCCGTAAGGTAACTAAAGAAATTAAGTTCTTTAGACCAGGCGATAAAATAGCAACCGGGGAATTTCCTTTTGATGTAGCCATTAAGAGTGCAGAAAACGGTCAAGCAGCTAAAGTCTTCATTAGTAGCCAGCGCGACAACGAAGTCCTTGCCGTTGACATTACTTCTGGACAAATTACCCGTATACCAATAGGTAGCCAACCAAATAAAGTACTGCTCTCGTCTAGCCAAAATCGACTGTATGTAGCTAATGGTAATGATGACTCGATTTCAGTCATTGATACAAATAACAATCGGGTTATTCAAACCATCTCTTTGTCTCGCCCTGGTGAGAAATATAAAGGTGCAAATCCTAACTCTTTAACCCTCAGTCCAGATGGACGAACACTTTACGTTACTCTAGGGGGCGAGAATGCGATCGCTGTTGTGGACTTACAAGGTGGTAGAGTAAATGGACGCATCCCCACTGGCTGGTATCCCAATTCTGTAAGCATCAGTCAAGATGGTCAAAGACTTTACGTTGTCAATGCCAAGAGTAATTCTGGCCCCAACCCGGCAGGAAACCGGACAACACCTGCGGGACTAGCACGCAATACTAATTTTAAAAATGAGTACAACTGGGCTTTAGAAAAAGCTGGTATCTCAATTATTCCAGTGCCAAAGGGTGCGACTCTGGGTACACTTTCGGCGCAAGTGGATAAAAATAATGGTTTCTACAATCGCCGTCCTGACCGGACGATGAGGTATTTACAAGGCAAAATTAAGCACGTTATCTACATAGTTAAAGAAAACCGTACTTATGACCAGGTACTTGGTGACTTGCCCCTTGGTAATGGCGACCCAACACTTACCTTGTTTCCCAACAATATTTCACCAAACCATCACAAGCTATCCTTTGGCTTCGCAACTTTTGATAACTTCTACGACAGTGGCGAATCGAGTGGAGTTGGTTGGAGTTGGTCTACTTTTGCCCGAACGACAGATTACACCGAAAAAACTCAATCAGTTCTCTACGGTAATGCCGGATTTAATGGTTTGACTTACGATTACGAAGGTACTAATCGCAACATCAGCCTTGCTCTACCACAAACTTCTTCTAATGCCTCTCCAGTTAATACGCGTCTGACAGGGATTTTAGATCGTTCTGGTGGGTCTTCAATATTGCCCGGAGACAGAGATGTTAATGCCCCTGAAGGAGACGGTGACTTAGGAATTAATGTCATTGGTGGCTATCTTTGGGATGCAGCACTGCGTGCTGGTAAGACTGTACGTAATTACGGCTTCCTAGTTGACAATGGCGCTCCCTACATTACTAGTCAACCCGATCCTACTAAACCCGATCCTCAAAACCCGGCTTATATCCCTATTTCCCCAACCCCCTACGCTGACAAGATTCCCCAAGCTCCCGTTACTAAAACTGTATTGTTGGATAAAACTGATCCTTACTTCCGCTCATTCGACATGAATAATCCAGATATTTATCTGTACAACGAATGGGAAAGGGACATTGAGCAGAATGGACTGCCTAACTTAATGCTTGTGCGTCTGCCTCACGATCATTTTGGCTCCTTTGGCACTGCTCTGGCCGGACTAAATACTCCTGAACTGCAAATGGCAGATAATGACTATGCTATTGGCAAATTGGTAGAGAAAATTTCCCGGATGCCGGAGTGGAAAGAAACGGCAATTTTCATCATTGAAGATGATTCCCAAAATGGGCCAGATCACGTTGATTCCCACCGTTCTTTAGCCTACATTATTTCGCCTTATACAAAACGGGGTGCGCTCGTCAGCACTAATTACAACACCATTAGTGTATTGCGGACAATGGAGGATTTGTTAAATATTGGCTATTTGGCAATTACTGATGCTAATGCTGAACCAATGTCAGATGCTTTCACTAGAGAACCTAACTTTGAACCTTACACAGCTATTGTGCCAGGTAACTTGTGTGCCAATCCTGTAGATCCAAAACTAGTACCAGCTTGCCAAGATCGCAATGTTGAAAAGACAGCAGCTATGCCGATTTTAAATCCTAAAAAATGGTGGGCTGCTATGACCAAAGACTTCAATTTTGTAGGTGAAGATAAGCTTGATACAGAAGAATTCAACGAAATTCTTTGGGCAGGAATTAAGGGCGATGGCATTCCTTATCCTGAAGAACGTAACCGTAAAGACTTGCGGCAAAATCGCGCTCAATTGCTAAAGCATTGGGAATTAAGTCAAAGAGATAACTCTACTGAAGCGAAGAAGTAAGTATTAGAGGTTGGATATAAAGACGTAGCACTGCTACGTCTCTAACAAGGATTTTAATAGGTCAATTTTCGTGTGATTGCCTGTTTTTGCAATTGATAATAAATGGTGTGAGGATAACAGAAAAATGATCAAAATGTTTTGGGAGTGGTTGCCGATTTGTCCAGTGATTTTGGGGCTATTCTCGGTACTCACTACCACAACTGGGGCGATTGTTGCGGCGGGCGATGCCAACGCACTTCCAGCCAAAACGGGAACTGTTCAAGAATCAGCAGAACAGGTAACATCTGTTTCTCAACTGTCGGATGTACAGCCAACAGATTGGGCATTCGGTGCATTGCAATCTTTGGTGGAGCGTTATGGGTGTATTGCAGGTTATCCTAATGCAACTTATCGCGGTAATCGGGCTTTAACTCGTTACGAATTTGCGGCTGGAATTAATGCCTGCTTAGAAAGGGTAAATGAACTAATTGCAACTGCAACAACTGACATAGTTAAGAAAGAAGATTTAACAACCCTGCAAAAATTACAAGAACAGTTTGCGGCGGAATTGACTACTTTGCTGGGTCGAGTGGATGCTTTAGAACCTTACCTGGAAACCCTGGAAAAACAGCAGTTCTCAACCACGACAAAACTTCATGGTGAGGCCATTTTTGCCATATCAGGGTTTGCATCTGGGCAAGATGCCGATAATGCTGATATTCCGAGAAGCACGACTTTTGGCGATCGCGTCCGCCTCAACTTTGACACCAGTTTCACTGGACAAGACTTACTCCGAGTTCGCTTACAAGCCCTCAACCTCAATTACTTCTCTAGTGAAGGTGGTACTGGAACTAGATTACCAGAAGGGACTCTAGCTTTTAATGGAGAAATTGGGGATGAAGATCCTGAAAATAATCAAGTTGGAGTTGAGACACTGTATTACAGATTTTCCCTAGGCAAAAAAACCGAAGTTACTTTTTTTGCCAACGAAGGGGAAGTTGAAGATTTTGTGGATACAATCAACCCCTTTTTGGATGGGGATGAGGGAGCCAGTGGTGCTTTATCCAAGTTTGGCAGTCGGAACTCAGTTTACTACTTTGTACCGGCTGGAGCCGGAGTTGGGTTGAGACATCGCCTCTCTGACCAGTTGGAGTTGAGTTTGGGATATTTGTCTAGTACAGCATCCAACCCCAACACTAACAGAGGTTTATTCAATGGTTCTTATGGTGCGATCGCTCAATTGACTTTCCAACCCAGCGATCGCCTCAGTATCGGTTTAACTTACGTCAACGCCTACAATAACCAGGGTGAGGATTTGGCAATCCCAGGTACTGGTAGCCAAAAGGCTAACTTGGGCTTAGTTACTGATTCGCCGACTTCCACCAACGCTTACGGCTTGGAAGCATCCTATCAAGTCAATTCCGGCTTTTTGATTAATGCTTGGGCTGGCTTTGCCAAAACCCGCGTTTTGGGCGTAGGAGATGCCGATATTTGGAACTATGCAGTTGCTTTAGCTTTCCCGGATTTGGGTAAAAAAGGCAATCTGGCGGGGCTGATTGTGGGTATGGAACCGAGAGTTACCAGTGCTAATGGGGCGATCGCTAATGTATTTACGGAGATAGTTGCACCGCAAAACCGCGACTCTGCTCAAGACAGAAATACCTCTTTACACATTGAGGGTTTTTACAGCTATGCAGTTTCAGACAATATTACCATTACCCCTGGTTTAATTTGGCTGACTGCTCCCAACCATGACGATCAAAACAGTGATGCTGTACTGGGAGTTATTAGAACTACCTTTACCTTCTAAATTCTGCTGTGGTTTTATTCAAGATAATTGAAGGATTTGTTATGCACAAAATACGATTTAGTTCCATCTTTTTCAGATATAGTCTGACCTCTGTCATATTATTAACAACACTTTCTACTGGGTTAATTCGCCCAGTCAAAACACTGGCTGAATGTGCCCCTGGTACTAGTAATTGCGAGAAGAAAACAGATAATTCTTCTTGTGATTCTAGAAATACATACAACTTGGTTGCAGACACCACAAGAGTGCGGAGAATTAAGATTTCTTGGGATGTATGTCAAAAAAATGATTTTTATCAAGTAACTTGGGGCGACGATAAAGATGATATGACGCAAATCGATGACCCAACAGCACGTAGTTGGACTTATACCGGAGCCAGGGATCTTGTTAAGTACACCTTTAAAGTCCGTGGGTGCAATGCTCCCATGACCAAAGATACTGCTCAAGAACCAGATTGTACCCCTTGGACAGAATTACTTGTAACAACACCTGATTGGTAACTCTTGCTGGTTGTTTCTAGAGATCACTTACACAAATCTATTTTGAGGATAATCGATATGAAATTGTTTCCACAATTAGCGATCGCTACTAGTCTTATTTTTGGTTTGGCTACCTTAAGCACTAAATCCGCATCGGCTGCAATTGTTAATTATGCTTTCAGTGTTGATAGTTCTACAGCTAAGGGGAACGGTTTATTTAGCTTTGATGACTCAACTTTCAGTAATGATAATTTTCCAGTAGCACCACTTCAGTCCCTAACTTTTCAATTCGATAATGACCCCAATATTTATACTGCCAAGGATGATATTGAATATCCAGATTATCCCGTTGCATTTACAACTGTATCCTTAGCCGATAACGCACCTATTGGATTGCTGTACAGCTTCCTCGACAAAGTTAATCCTTCTAAAAGTTACGAAATTTCTGGAACATCATTTTCCGTATCCTCCGAAACTCTCAATTCTGGTACAGTTTCTTATCGAAAAGTACCGGAGCCTAGTACTTTAGATAGCACACTTCTGATTGGCAGTATTGGCTTATTCCTGAAAAGAAAGGTAAGATCAATTAAAAAGATTAAAGCTTAACCTCAACTTCAGAGGGTGTAATGTCGTTGTGTCGCAACTGCATACACTCTCTTAAGAATTTTATAAAAAACAAAATATCCATGAAAATTACTGACATTCATCATATAGCTATTATTTGTTCTGACTACGAGCGCTCTAAAAGTTTTTATGTCGAGACATTAGGATTTTCGATTATTCAAGAGACTTTTCGTGCCGAAAGAAATTCTTATAAATTAGATTTAAAAGTTGGAGAAAATGGTCAGATAGAGTTATTCTCTTTTCACAATCCGCCGCAACGATTTAGTAGTCCAGAAGCTTGTGGTTTGAGACATCTTGCTTTTAAAGTTGATAATATTGACGAAACTGTTTTTTACTTAAACTCTCAAGGTATAGAAACAGAAAATATTAGAATTGACGAAATCACAGGTAAAAAATTTACTTTTTTTAAAGATCCAGATAATTTGCCGTTAGAAATTTATGAAAATTAGAGGATATAAAATTTTTTGATTAAAAAATAATTGCAGATAAATAGCAAATGAGCGATCTGTTTAGTAAAATTCTCAAATGTTTGACAATATCTGTAAATTTTTAGCTGAAAATTTCTCCAGCGACTTCGCCACTTGGTTATTAGGCAAACCTATTACTTTAACCGAACTAAGTCCAAAAGAATTATCTCTAGAACCCATTCGTGCTGATGCCTTAATTCTGCTACAGTCGGAGCAAAACATCTTGCATTTGGAATTTCAAACCCAAGTGGATGCAGAAATCCCTTTTCGGATGATTGACTATCGATTGCGAGTGTATCGCCGTTTTCCCCACAAATCAATGCATCAAGTCGTAATTTACCTTAAGCAGACAAATTCGGATTTGGTGCAACAAAATACATTTACAATTGCTGGAACACGCCATGAATTTGCAGTTATCAGACTTTGGTAACAACCAACCGAAGTATTTTTGAGAACACCTGGACTTTTACCTTTGGCAGTGTTGAGTAGTACAATTGAGCCAGAAGTTATACTAAATGAAGTAGCGCGTGAAATCAACGGTATTACAGAATCAAGAACTCAAAGTAATATTGCCGCTTCCACGGTTATTTTAGCTGGTTTAGTATTAGATAAAGAGGTTATTAGACGAGTTTTGAGGTCAGACATTATGCGCGAGTCAGTGATTTATCAAGATATTTTACAAGAAGGGAAAGCTGAAGCTTTGCTTGAAGTGGCAAGCAACCTTTTTAATACTGGTATGCCATTAGAACAGATAGCAAGATTGACAGGGTTATCAATTGAGCAGTTACAGTATTTGCAGGTAAGCGAATCCGGTGATTCAAAATAAATAATCGGTGCAGGTTGACTGCACCGATTGCACAATTTATATTTAATTGCACCGAACATTTCCCTCACGCCAATGCTGATGCTTGGGGTTTGGCAAAAATCATTCTTCCTGCGGTGGTTTGCAAAGCACTGGTGACTACTACTCGCAGTTCACCACCCACATAATTGCTGCCTTCTTCAACGACTACCATTGTGCCGTCATCTAGATAGCCAATACCTTGACTGGGTTCTTTGCCTTCCTTGAGAATTTTTAAATCGAGGTTGTCGCCAGGTAAATAACTGGGACGGACGGCATTTACTAAATCATTCACATTCAAAACAGGCACTTTCTGAACGCTGGCGACTTTAGACAAGTTGTAGTCGTTAGTTAGCAGTGTGCCGCTAATTTCTTGGGCAAAACGTACTAACTTGGCATCCACTGTGGGGATATCTTCGTAGTCAACTGCATTAATCAAAATGCGATCGGGATATTCTTCCTTAATGCGGTTGAGAATTTCTAGTCCTCTCCTTCCCCGCACGCGCTTTTGATCTTTGCTAGCATCCGCTACTTGTTGGAGTTCTTGCAAGACAAATTGCGGTACGAGAATTTGTCCTTCCAGAAACCCTGTTTCTAATAGCGCTTCTATGCGACCATCGATAATGCAACTGGTGTCTAAAACTTTGGTATTAGCTGGTTTTAGCGTTCCTTCCACAACCATCGATTCGACGGTGTTGGGATTAATGAACCGTAGCAAACCTCGCCCGTGGGTGTCTGCCAAATTCATACCAGTGACGGAGAGAATAATACTACCAACAACTGCCACAAGCGGCTTAATAAATCCAAAATCCGCGGGGATGGGTAGTAAGAATAGTGGGGCTAACATGAGGTTAGCTAGCAACAAGCCAATTACTAAGCCAATGGCACGAGTTAAGATCACTTCCAGAGGCATTTCTTTGACTTGTGATTCTAGACGGCGATATGTCGTCTGGAAACTCAGCCCGATCGCACCACCAATAATAGCGGCAAAGACGGCAACAACTAAGCGTAAAGCTTCTAGATTCGTTACCTGATCGAGAGTGCCATTGGGTAGTAGTTCAGTGCTGTAGAACCCTATTCCCGAAGCTGCCAGGATAAATGAGAAAATGATAATTGCGTCAAGCATGGTTATGTTGTTTTCCTGCAACTGTGTTCACCGAGAAACTTAAGTATTTTTTATTTCATCGGTAAGATAAACTAATCAATATTGACTTAGACTAAGGGTTTAGGCTGACAATATCTGCAATTATTATAACTAAAGGCTTTTATCTTAATATTTTTCATTGTTTCTTTGTAAAACGACAAAAATTTGTAAATAAACTGCTCATTTTGCAAGAATTCAGAATCCAGAATCCAGAAGTCAGAATTAAGAAGACTTTGATACCCAAACTTAATAATTTTAATAAAATCAAGAAGTTATTGCACGTTTGCTTTTACGATTATTCTGGCTCCTGACTCCTGACTCCTGAATTCTTTCTTCATTTTCATTGTCTCTAATTCGCAGTTGGCTTAACTTAAAAATTTTCGCAAAATGAGTCAAAAATTGAGTATTTCTGAAATTGCGAGTTCTGCTTATGTGCATATTCCCTTTTGCAGACGGCGGTGTTTTTATTGTGATTTCCCGGTGTCTGTTGTGGGCGATCGCTTGCGGGGCGAAACATCTGGTACTATCTCCCAATATGTTGAGGTGCTATGTCAAGAAATTGCCATTACACCAAGCTTTGGTCAACCCCTAAAGACAATTTTCTTCGGTGGTGGTACTCCTTCGCTGCTATCAACAGAACAGTTACAACGGATAGTGGGAGAATTGGAGAAGCATTTTGGTATTGCATCTGGGGCAGAGATTTCTATGGAAATTGACCCAGGTACCTTTGATTTAGCACATATAGTAGGCTATCGCAGTGCAGGTGTGAACCGGGTAAGTTTGGGTGTACAAGCCTTTCAAAAAGAATTATTGCAAAGGGCGGGGCGATCGCACTCAGTTGAAGATATTTTCGCAGCTGTGGAGTTAATCCACCAAGTCGAGATTCCCGAATTTAGCTTAGACTTAATTTCTGGGTTGCCGCATCAGTCTTTGGATCAATGGCAGGATTCTCTAACTAAAGCGGTAGAACTTTTACCCACTCACATTTCCATATACGATCTTACCATCGAACCAGGTACAGCCTTTGGTCGTTACTACAAACCAGGTGATACTCCTTTGCCTACGGATGAAGTCACAGTCAAAATGTACCAGATAGCGCAGCAGGCTTTGACTGGTTCAGGTTATGAGCATTATGAGATTTCCAATTATGCCCAACCTAAGCATCAGTGTCGGCATAATCGAGTTTATTGGGAAAACCGCCCTTACTATGGCTTTGGTATGGGTGCGGCGAGTTATGTTGAGGGGAAACGCTTCACTCGTCCGCGTAAGACTAGGGAGTATTACCAGTGGGTACAAGCTGGGGGTGTAATTGATTGTGATGTTACCCCTCCAAAGGAAGTATTGTTAGAAACGTTAATGTTGGGGTTGCGTTTGGCGGAAGGTTTGAGTTTGGCGGCGTTGGTGGAGGCGTTTGGCGAAGAGAAGGTGGAGGAAGTTTGCAGGTGTTTGCAAAGATATTTTGATAAAGGTTGGGTGGAAGTTACAGGGGGAAGGTTGCGTTTGATTGATCCCCAAGGGTTTTTGTTTTCTAATGTGGTGTTGGCACAGTTGTTTGAGAAGTTGGGGTGACGAACCGCAGAGGCGCAGAGTCCGCAGAGAGAGGAAGCAAGGTTTATGCAGAAAAATCAAGTTAGAAAAGCTGTAATTCCGGTAGCTGGTTTTGGGACTCGGTTGTTTCCAGCGACTAAGGTTGTGAAAAAAGAACTTTTTCCGATTATTGATCGGGATGGGAGGGCAAAACCTGTGATTCTCGCAATTATTGAAGAGGCAATTAGTGCTGGAATTGCAGAAGTCGGGATCGTGGTGCAACCGGATGATCAAGAAATATTTGCAGATTTATTGAAAAATCCACCCAAAAAAGAACTTTTAGATAAACTTTCACCGCAAAATAAAGAATATAGCCAATATCTTGAAGATTTAGGTAGCAAAGTTACCATCCTATTGCAAGAGGAGCAATTAGGTTATGGTCATGCGGTATTTTGTGCTAAAGATTGGGTAAAAGATGAGCCATTTTTGTTAATGTTGGGCGACCACATTTATACATCTGATATTGAAAAATCTTGTGCTAGTCAAGTTTTAGATACTTACGAACAAATTAATCAAAGCGTTGTTGCTTTAACTAAAATGCCAGCAGAAATTATTCATAAAGCTGGTTGTGTTACAGGAGTTTGGCAAGAGTTAAACTCGATTTTGTCAGTTACACAACTCTATGAAAAACCAACCATTGAGTATGCACAACAGCATCTGCGTGTAGAGGGAATGTCAGAAAATGATTTTTTAGGTATATTTGGATTGTATTTACTTACACCGAAAATTTTTGACTTTCTAGCAGAACACATCAAGCAAAATTTTCAAGAACGAGGTGAATTTCAGTTAACATCCTGTCTGGAAAGATTGCGTCAGGAAGAGGGAATGACAGGATATATTGTTAAAGGTAACTGTTTTGATACAGGTTTACCAGATGCTTATCGTCAGACAATGATTGATTTTAGAAATTTCTAGATTAATCTGAGTTTCAAAACAAAAAGATCCCCGACTTCTTCAAGAAGTCGGGGATCTGAGCGTCTCAGTAGCCTTTAATTACGAATTACGAATTATGAATTATTTTGCAACAGTTGCTCGCGGATTAGAAACCCTGGCGGCTCAGGAGTTAGAGCAACTGGGTGCCCATTCTGTGGAGCCAGGATTTTGCGGTGTTGCCTTTGAGGGCGATCGCACTCTGCTTTATCGCGTCAACCTCTGGGCTAGGCTACCGTTCCGAATCTTGGTGGATATCGATGAGTTTCCTTGCCAAAATGCCGATGATCTCTATCGCGGTATCCAGACTATTGATTGGGTAAACTATTTAACGCCAGACATGACGCTGGCGGTGAATGTCACAGGCAAAAACGCTCACCTCAACCACAGCCATTTCACATCTCTACAGGTCAAAAATGCGATCGTCGATCAGCAGCAGGAAAAGCTGGGTGAGCGTTCAAATGTCGAACTTCATGAACCAGATGTGCGGGTTAATGTTCATATTGAGCGCGACTTTTGTACCGTTAAACTCGATAGTTCTGGAAATAGTCTACACCGCCGAGGCTATCGTCCTGCGGTTGGATCAGCGCCTCTCAAGGAATCTCTGGCTGCTGCTCTGATTCAACTTTCGGGTTGGCAGCCAAACCAAATGTTCTACGATCCTCTCTGTGGATCTGGTACTTTACCTCTGGAAGCTAGCTTAAAGGCACTGAACATAGCACCAGGGCTGTTTCGTGAATCCTTTGGATTTGAAAATTGGCTCGATTTTGATCTGTCCCTTTTAGAAAAGCTGCTCCAAGAAGCTAAGGACAGCCAACTGGATACCCTTCCCGCACCTATTTGGGGAAGCGATCGCGATGAAAATATAATCGAGCAAGCCATTAACAATGCCCAAAACTGTGGCGTTGATAATCATGTATGGTTTTCTCAGATGGAGCTTGCTGATGTTGTCGCCCCCGCAGACAGTGGGATTTTATTCTGTAATCCACCTTATGGCGAACGGCTGGGGCGAGATATTGATTTAGGGGCATTTTACAAACTTTTGGGCGATGTGCTGAAACAACGCTTCAAAGGCTGGACTGCGTTTGTGCTGAGTGGCAACAAGGAACTGTCTCAATCCATTGGACTGAAATCATCCAAGCGAATTGCGGTATACAACGGAGCGTTGCCTTGTCAGTTAATGAAATATGAGTTGTATTAAGGGCAATTTGTAGTATGGTTTAGCTCGCTAAAGATTCGATAAATTATCACAAAGACGCGATAAATCGCCGTCTCTACAATAATCGGTCTTTTGTAGAGACGGCGATTCATCGCGTCTTGCCTTAACCAAACCACTATCTCCATAGACTCGTTTGTGATGTTTTTAACACTCTTTAATAAAATTAAATCTAGCCAAAAAAAGCTTGAAACTACCTATGGACATATATTACAGCAGCTAAGATGACATCTTTAAAAAAAAGTAGCAGTATAATCGGTGACTGACAATCTGCAATTTATTTATCGCTAAAAGGCAGGGCCATTTATGTCAGATCAATTCACCTTTACCGTTACCAATGACACCGAACAAGCAATTACAGAGTTGTGGGTATCTGTCGATGATGAAGATTGGGCTTCATTTACCTTGAGTGATTCAGGGATTCCATCGGGTGAAACAGTAACTATTGCTTGGGCTGAATATACGAATGATTCGCCCTGTGAATGGTATATCTCTGCTGTCTTTGAAGATGAATCAGAAAGTGAGTCAGCCCTATTTAACTTCTGTGAAGAACCGGCTTTAACGTTTGGCTAAATTTCCCATTGCGATCGCATCCAATATGATTTCGTTCTCAGTCGAAGGTTGGGAATGCCTAATCTGAGGGCTGCTGCCTCAAGACTTGCGATCGCAATTACTCAAAATACTTAAAGCCACTGCTTCTGCCACTTTAATCCCATCGATACCAGCCGAAAGAATTCCCCCTGCGTATCCCGCTCCCTCACCAGCCGGATAAAGACCGACTGTATTTAAACTCTGATAATCTTCTTTGCGTTTAATCCGAATCGGTGATGATGTGCGGGTTTCCACACCAGTCAAAACGGCATCATCCATTGCAAATCCTTTAATTTGTTTGTCAAAAGCAGGAAGTGCTTCGCGGATGGCGGCGATCGCATAATCTGGTAAACTCTGGCTCAGATCGCATAAATGTACTCCAGGTGTATAAGACGGTTTAACCGTGCCCAATGCTGTAGAGGGGCGATGGTTGAGAAAGTCACCTACCAACTGCCCCGGAGCTTCATAAGTTCCACCGCCCAATTTAAAAGCCTGTTCTTCTAAACGTCGTTGAAAGTCAATTCCCGCCAAGGCATTGCCCGGATAATCTTCGGGTGTGATGCCCACAACGATCGCACTATTAGCATTACGCTCATTGCGAGAATATTGGCTCATCCCATTGGTGACAAGTCGCCCCGGTTCTGATGCAGCTGCAACCACCAAGCCTCCTGGACACATACAAAAACTATAAACGGAACGACCATTTTGACAGTGGTGAACCAGTTTATAATCGGCAGCACCTAAAAGCTTATGACCAGCTTGAGGGCCGAAACGACATTGATCTATGAGAGACTGGGGATGTTCGACCCGAAAGCCGATGGAAAAAGGTTTAGGCTCGATGTAAACCCCGCGATCGTATAGCATTTGGAAGGTATCGCGGGCGCTGTGTCCCACTGCCAGAACTACATAATCGCTGGCGATATATTCTCCACTGGCGAGGGTAACTCCCCGCACCTGTCCATTTTCGATGTTAATATCTTCCACCCGACTTTCAAAGCGAATTTCGCCGCCGAGTGATTCGATTTTGGCACGCATACTTTGGACGATTCCCACCAGTTTGAAGGTGCCGATATGCGGTTTGTTGATATAGAGAATTTCTGGTGAGGCTCCGGCATTGACGAGTTCGGTTAATACTTTACGCCCATAATGTTGAGGATCTTTGACTTGACTGTAGAGTTTGCCATCGGAAAATGTACCCGCACCACCTTCGCCAAATTGAGCATTGGATTCTGGGTTGAAGTCTGATTTTTTCTTCCAAAAGCCAAAGGTATCAGCAGTGCGATCGCGGACTTTTTTCCCACGTTCTAAAATGATTGGACGGAACCCCATTTGCGCCAGCATCAAACCCGCAAATAATCCACAAGGCCCAGTACCAATGACGATGGGGCGAATCGCTAAATTGCTTGGTGCTTGTGCCACTGGGCGATAACTCATGTCTGGCGTGATCATTACATGAGGATCTTTTTTCAGGCGCTTGAGTAGATGGGTTTCCTGAGTCGTTTCTACATCCAGAATATAAACAAGAGCGATCTCTCCTTTCTTACGGGCATCGTAGCTACGCTTGAAGATGGAATAGCTGATCAAATCTTCGTCCGTGATTTGCAGCTTTTTGAGGATGGCAGTCTTGATCTCATCTTCAGGATGATCAAGCGGGAGCTTTACTTCAGTTAGTCGTAACATAGCGAGGAGAAATTCATACTATCTATCAAAATTTTAATCAAAGTCAGTGTGGTAAAGCTGATGCTTAAACCAGACTGACAGCCGACTCTAACATTCGTATTATGCCAAGTTCAGCATCTATTTCCACTTCCACACCAATTGGCAAGGTAAATTTATCCTTAATATGACCAATCATTGAACCGTACCAAGCAGGAATCCCTAAAGGAAGTATGTGTTGTTGTAATACTTGCATTAATGTAAATGATGGTTCATCTCCAAGACTACATTTAGTACATTGCCCAAAGATAAAGCCAGCAATTTGATTAAGTATCCCAGCAGTTTTTAATTGCGTCAGCATTCTATCTATCCGGTAAACATCCTCGCCAATTTCTTCCACAAATAGGATGCTTTTGTTCCAAGAAGGTAGATAAGGTGAACCTACCATCGCTGATAGCACTGATAAGTTTCCACCGATGAGTTTACCCGTTGCCTTTCCTGGTGCTATTGTCTCCACCTGCACTTCGCTAGGGTTGAGATTTTGCATAGTCACTGCTTCACTATTAAAAAGGATGCGTTTGAAGTAATCGACTGTAAATTGATTCCAGGTAGATGTGGCAACTGGCCCATGAAAAGTAATCATTTTACTACGGGCATTAATTGCCAACAACAGCGTTGTAATATCGCTGTAACCGATGATAATTTTCGGATGTGAGCGGATTAGTGAGTAGTTTAGTAGAGGTAAAATGCGATTGCAACCCCAACCACCACGCATGGGGATAATTGCTTTAATGGTGCGATCGCTAAACATCAAGTTTACATCCTGGGCGCGATCGATATCTTTACCCGCTAAATAGCCGTAACGGTCTAAAATATGCTTCCCCAACTTGACTTTTAACCCTAATTGGCAAAGTGATTGCTGTGCTGCTTCGATATCTTTAGCGTCAACAATACCCGCAGGGGCGATTAATCCTACAGTATCACCCACTTGTAGGCGTGACGGCTTGCGGATGATGTTTGGAGATGGCTTACCTTCAGCAGTAAATGCTGGTATCTGGGTGGCTAAGGTAGCTAGTCCACAGGTTGTAATAAATTCCCGACGTTTGATATTCATAACTATTTAGTTGGGGACTAGAGACTGTTTTCGTAATACCCAGTACCCAGTTTTATAAAGAGTAGTCATAGCACAATACAGTTCAGTTAGTGCCAAAAATCTTAAACTGCGTAGCGACTGTCTTAAAAGTCAAGCGATCGCTAACAAAAAATAGCGACTGGGAAGATTGACGCAACAGGGGAACTCTGCGCTAGATTCAGCGGTGCCTGGTACGGGCAAAAAGACTTGTGGCTCTTGGTTAAGATGCAATACTTTTTGGTTCAACCCAATAATCTCTCTTTTGGTCTGGGGAAAGGTTAAAGGGCAATGGGGAAAGGGAAATTCAAACCCTTTCCCCTTTCCCCCAAAACCCGAAAAGTATTGGGTTAAGATGGTCGCATCGCCGCTGGACCTTCCACAGTTGCTGGATTTCTCTTGTAGGCAAAAAGAGAACTTTCAGTGTTTAAAGTTTTGACCCCGGCGACTGTTCGAGTTCTGTAATGGAGATTTTTATAGTGACCCACGCTACAAAGCGGTCTATAATGACCCAGGTTGGGACAGTCTACTACTCTTTCTAAAATACAAGGTTGGGTTTCGTTCCTCAAATGCCACTTGCTACCCTATGAGAACGCTAAGAGCGTAGCTTGCTTCCCCGTAGGGGTACAAGTAGGGAAACCGCAACCCAAACCTACTATTTCTCTTAACCCAAGGGTATTGGAATATAAGTCTGTAATCAATTCACTTATTTATCCTTGACTAAGTTAGAAAATAGCCTCTGCCAATCAATAGAGTTAACAGTATTGTCTGTCTGTTTTACCTCAAAGGTGACATTACAAGCTGGTGCTATTTTTAGCGCTTGCACGCAAAGTTCTGCCACATCTTCACGGCTGATTTTGCCCTTAATATTATCGCCTTGCTCGAATATTAATTCCTTACCCCCTGGTTCCTCAGTTAAAGCACAAGGTCTAATAATCGTATAAGGAATTCCGCTTTCTCTTAAACTATCTTCTCCCTTCAACTTCCAAGTTAGAATTCCTCCTAATTGATCATTTAATTTCACTGCTGGCGGTTCTTCATCTAAATTAATGCCAGGGCGACCGGGACGAGTTACGCCTGCTGAACTGACTAGGATAAATTGTGGTAAAGTTGTACCGCCGTAAGCCTTAATTGATTCCAATTGCAGAGTAAAACCACCAGGGGAAAATTTGGGATTCAAAGCCCCATCATATTCAAATTTGCTCAACATCAATTGGAATGAACAAATTCTAGTCTGCTCAATAGGCGGCGCATCTTTGACAACTTTTGCCCGAAAGACGGGAATCAAATCTGCAAAGGGAATGTGAACATCTATCCAAGTATTAGCTACTGTGTCAAAAGAATAGCTGTAGCCAATGCCATCCCATTTTGTATCTGTTCGTAGGAAGATTTTATAACGTTGTCCATCACCTTTGACGTGCAATTTCACACCTTCATAACCGGATAAGTTGAAGGGGGGATCAAAATTCTTAGTTCTAACAGATGCAAATCCGCCAGAGTTAGCGGTGGAGACATTACCAGCAAACAAAGCTGTATTTTCTACTAATTGAATATTACTGGCACTCACGCCACCCATGACAACATCATCCAACGCCCCCCAGTTATCTTTTAATTCTGCTGATGGCTTGG
This sequence comes from Nostoc sp. FACHB-133, assembly GCF_014698055.1. Taxonomy (NCBI): domain Bacteria; kingdom Bacillati; phylum Cyanobacteriota; class Cyanophyceae; order Nostocales; family Nostocaceae; genus Nostoc; species Nostoc sp. FACHB-133. Next base: position 8,739 of record NZ_JACJSH010000065.1, on the reverse strand, counting down.
TGAAATCAAATATCGGTTTTTCGTTTGCTTGGGGTAAATATTTTGCAGCCGCTTGGACTAAGTTTTTGACACCTTGATATTCTACATTTTCTGGGGTGTCGCCAACAATTTCTGGCTGGTAAAATTTCACACCTTGATAATATTTGGCTCTATCGGCTGTGTCTCCCTCAACTGGTTGCACGCGCACTGCTGTGCAGCAAACTACAGCTTCGATATCAGCCATAACTAAAGGAGTTAAAGTTTCTGATTTTGTGATATCTGCAACTACTAAGTCTATATCATTACCTAGAATCGACCGTGCTTTGTCAATGTCTCGAACTAGGGCGCGGACTTTATAACCCCGTTGGAGCGATCGCTGCACCACTCGTTTACCTACACCACCTGTTGCACCTGCTACTAGTATTACACCCACGTTTCTTCCTCCATTGGGTCTATCTTGATTATCCTTTGGACGACCTTGGATTAACTGCTGTACCCAGTTAAGGAAAGGAATTACCTCAAAGTAAGTCAGGGTTTCGATAAACCTGCCTAAGTCCCATTGAGAACGATTTTTGTCAGTCATATTTGCGTCCTCATAACTTTCTTCAGTCTAGCCCAATGAGCTAGTTATGTTGTCTCTAAGCCAGTCCCACACTTTTAATAGTTTTGTCCAAACCGCAAGTACTAAGCAGATTCTGCCCATCTGGGCTGATGGCAAAAGAATTAATATTGGTTTTATGCGTCATCGACTGGGACTGAGAGCCATATTGATCGATCTAATGGTTGAGGTTGAGATTAAAGGCGACGAGGCGATGATTCAGATTTTGGCGGAATTCTCCAAGCGCAATGCATCTTACGTTAAGGGAATTCCCAAACTGACCATCTCACTTGATGAATCTCCTCAGTGGATTTTGGGACAGTATCTCACTCAACTCGGACTGTCCACTGAGTCGTGGCGATCGCTGGAGGATGATCGGAGGGTTCGGTACTATCGATTGAATACTGAGGATGTCACGTTTGTCCAGCCTGTATTACCAATGATTTCGGAATCTCTTGTCTAACGTTGAGTTTTTTGTTGATAAATTTGCGGCGCAAGAATCACTTGAATTTGCTTTTCTTGGCATCTTTGAGAAAAAATGCTAATTTGCTCGAACTCATCTCCTTCAATTGACAAAGATTCTAAAAATCCTTGAAATCCTAAAAAAGCTAATTCGTAAATTGCTTTCTGACTAAAACCACCTCCAAAATAGCCTGTGTGGGTATCAATACCTTGAGGATCTCTATTGTTAATAGACTTCCGAATAAATGCCAAGGTTAGGAGAATATAATTCCCAAAATTTATCGCTGGCTTTTGGATGGCAGAACTAACAATTCCGATCCGATCCATCCGATCATCTTTATAATCGGTACAGTCAAAATATGTAAATAAATCTGCGGGTTGTACCCACTCTTCTGACATTTTAGTTATCTCTTCAAGTTTTCTATGTTCGTTACTAGAAGAACGAATTTCTAAATATTTATAAGGGTTGTCAAGTCTGTAACCTTTGCCATAGTCTTGCTTGTGCAAATTAACAACTCCATATCTGGGTGTGTGACCCACTAAATCATTTTTATTGTTGAAATGCTTAACTGTTATATTACCAAGCCTGTATCCACTAATACGAGTTCGCGCTGGGAAACTAAAATAATTTGCAGCAGTAGAGGTAAATCGTAACGCTAAGTCTCCCTCATTACAAAATATATAAGCTTCTTCGCAGCGACGTAAAGAAGAACGAAGGAAATTAGCACGCCCTGGCAAGATACTTTCTACAGGTATATCAGGTGCAACTAGTACAAGTCTGCCTAATCGAAATACATTGCCAATATCCGAATCCGGTTTTTTATTAATAGATTTTACATCAAAAACATCAGAGAGAATACGAATTACATCTGTAACTACAAAACATCCCATACTATGACTAATAAAAGATAATTTAATCCGTTTATTTCGGGGCAGTTTTACCGTATAATCAAGCTGTCTAATCAATTCAACTAAATCTGTAACCCCGTAATTAGTCGCTCTATAAGTATCACGAAAATAAGTAGATAACCTAAGAATAATTAATGTAAAAATAATTGCAGATATAATGCCAGATAAAATTAATATTGCTGTGAAAAAGTGGACAGCGCTATTACTCAAAATATTTAAGAATAATAAAGCTATAGCAGACCATATACTAATTGTTAGTCCCAGAGCTAAATTGATAGCTAGTAAAGTTGGTAGAGAAGAAAGTGCGTTGATTAGCTTTTGCCCGAAAGAACCAGACTCATCCGTTTTTATGGGATTTTCCGATGGCCATCTATATCCGATAAAAATATACTTATTTGGTTGCTGAATAGCCGTATTAATGTATTCATAAATCTTTTTGCAGCCTGTCTCTGTATCCGATGGTGTAGAACTATATCCATGAATATTTATAATAATTTCTGGTTCGGGGCTTGATTCTAAAGTTTTAGCAATTTTCTCAATCATGTCTTGGGTTGAAGGTTCAACTTGTCCATCATTGATATTAAAAAGCTTTTTATTAGCAACTGATGATAAATATCTATTAGAATTCTGTTCTTCTGTCTCAACGTTCAGTTTGGCAGTACTGACTACTAAATAGCCAGGGATTTTTTCCTGATTAGTTTTTTTAAATTCGTAAATTTTATACGGTTGATTGTCTGGCAGATTGTGATTATCACAAGAGTTCATCAGGTCTATTTCCTTTTACAATTTAGGCTCAGTATATCGTAATCGCTTTTTGTTGGTGTTGGAGCAGCCTGCTTAGATAATGAATTCACTAAATATTTATATGAATTATCTATAAGCAAATCCTGCCTTCTTGTTTAATCTCTTGAAGTAAGCCTTTAACTAATTGGGATTGCTGAATCAAAATAACGAATTAGAGGCTTATACTTTTTATTACATGAGTAGTCATTTGTAGTCTTGACTGCTTTTCTAAGAGAGTATTGACTAGGAAACGGGTAAACTTGCTACCCAAAAGGACAAGCCATGTCAATTTGAGTGGTGTGCAATCACTAAACACTCATTTTTCACCCTAGAAAGCATATCGTTAAAAGCAGGAGTATAACAACCATCTTGATCAACAACCTTACGCAGAGTATACTCACCAGCCCTAGAAAGTCCGCCGAACCAAACGTTTTTTCGGTGCCAAATATCTCCATTAAGAGAATTTTTATATTGGGACATTGTACAACTTACAATCAATGTTGAAATTGGTATTCCCAGCAAAACAGGGATGACTTGAGCTTGTTGCAACGTTTCATCTTCAAATTGAATTTTATAAGTTACTTTAAACCATTGAATTAAACGTAGTAATATCCAACCCGCAATCGAGTTATGAAAAGTCCACTGTAACGGGGCAAAGGTCGCTAAAACCAAAGTTATATCCTCCATATTCCATTTCGAATTATACATAGTAATGCAAGTATCTGGAAGGGGATTACCATCCATAAAGAACACACCCTTAAGGATAGATGGTAAGTTTGTTTCTTTAATTGGAATCATCCAGGTTGCAATATTATCGAGTTGCTTTTTTTCAATTAATTCAGCCATATTGATTTTTAATTCGTAATTTGTAATTATGCTCGTGCTGCTAAGAGAAAGTAAGCTAAATGTAAAGTGTTGCAGACAAGACTTGCTAACGGAATTCGTAATTAATATACATCCAAAAAACACTTTACAAACATCCTCTAATTCAAAACTTATAACTCCTAACTTCATTACTCACAGTCGTTGAGTCAAACCTTGTAGCACTAAATTATTAGGAGTAACGGCAGTCACTTTTTCAAAATCCCATTTGACTTCTGTAATTGAGTCCCATTGATAGTTGTGGAACAGATGTAAACAAAAAATCTTGATAAAGCCAATTGATAAGGATTTACCAGGACAGGCTCGCTCATGCCCTTCACCGTTCCAAGATAAAATATCTGAAAAATTCCGTGTTAGGTCAAAATCGTCTGGATTTTGGTATCTGTTGGCATCCCGATTAGCTGTAAGAATAGAGCCAAGCAAACGAGTACCTTTTTGGAATGGACATTTTTGTTCTCCAATCTCAACTTCACCCCCTTCAGTGGTGAGTTGGCTAACAAACCGCACAGGTGGATAGAGACGAGCCGTTTCTAAAATTACTTGATTGAGAACTGTTAACTGTTCTAGAGCGTCTGAGTCTAAAGTTTTCTTACCATTCCAGGCTGCATTCACTTCTGACACTACATCATTTCTGAGGGCATTATCCAAGCAGAGAACACCAATAACTGATCCTAAAAGCGCACTCGTGCCGGCAGTACCAGCGATATGAATCATATCGAAAAGGGTATTAGCGATTTGGTGTTCGTTCAACTGATACTGAGCGCCTGTTTGAAAGTAAGATGCCCATAAAGCTGATTCTTTATATCGCTTGGTCAAATATTGACGATGCCGAATTTTTGGTGCTGTTAATATTGCTAGCAGATACTTGTTAACAAAATTAGGCAAGGATGCGAGAGCCAATCCTTTAATGTAACTATCGGATGCTGTGATTTCTTTCTCAGATAAAGATATCTGAAAAACCAGTTGATGCAAAACTGATAGCATGATCTTTGGCAAATCGTTACCGATGTGTAATTTGCCTTGTTTAGCAGCTTCTAACAAGCTTTGCTCAACTAGATTCCCTAAGAAGTCTATCTTTTGGGACGGTTCTGGTAAGGCTTGTAAGATTACAGTACGTAGTCCTGTGTGTTCGTTACCGTTCGTTCCCAAGCTCAGAGGATTATCAAGCAGGTAGCTAGGAGCTAATATTCTGATGATGCCTAAATCATTTCCCCGCAGTTGTGGTTGAGTTTGCATTAGTTCCCTCACCTGAGAGTGAGAGGAATGCATAATTGCTTGGTCTACTGCAAAATATTTGTCTCCAATATTATCCTTACGGATGTAGAGAAAGTCCCGCCACGCTTTGAGTATGATTGAGGCATCTGTATAATAGAAAATCAAACGCAGAAACTTGCCGATCGCAGTGTCATAACCTACTTTGGCTAGTATAGGTGCAAGCCATAGCTGGCGATCGTGACCTTTGAGAACTTTATCTTTAAGTGTCATAGTATTTATTTTGAGTTATTTGTCATTTGTCATTTGTCATTGGTCATTAGTTATTTGTCCTTAGTTCAGATATTGATGCTCTGAGGAATTTTAGAAGGAAGTAGATACTCATAGGGTGGACGGTGCAAATTACGTTGCTTGATGGTATTTTCTATCTGCTGAAGATTACTTTGGAATGCGTGCAACAATGGTTTTACTTTTTGGTCTGTAAAGTATCCTTGCTCATACTCGCCCAGCTTGTTGTAGTATACAGACCCTAATAAACTGAGTAGGTTGTATTGCCGTTGCGCCTGATCTAAGGGAGGGAGCAAATTAAGGTAGTCTTGTTCAGTAACTTCTCTTTTGAGAGTTGAGGCCGGTAAATAACCTGCCAATGGTATGGCTGCGGCGTAGCCCATCAAATCTTTTTGCGGAAAGTTAACGGCTGCATGTTGGGCGCTAGCAGTGAAAATAATCAGTGTAGTGGCATCAATTAGATAATTGAGCGTTTTGATGCCTCCATCTTCGCCAAAATCGGGGATGCGACCACCATCGTAAGCTGGGATTTCGGCTGCCCACGCTTGCAATGCTCTGTCTTTTTGAATGTCTTCATCGGTGGGGTAGTAAAGGTTTAGGTAGTCCCAAACCCATTTATGAATGGCATTCCACACTAATAATGCATCATCCCGGTAAGGATAAATAGGCAAGAGATTGGGATCGTCTACACCGCGCTGTTGGAATTGATTAGGTAAGATGGCGCTGTTAAAACTATAGCTTTGCAACCCTAGCACTGCTAAAACGCGAGAGTTATCGATTGATGCTGAGAGTAATCTATCGACACCACCGCTTGGAGCAATGAGAGTACGTTGGGCGGCATCGTTAATTGCTAAAGTGCCATCAAAATGCGGGCGCAGAAGGATTCTGAGGGGATGTGTGAGTGGCAATTGTCGAGCAGTTGCGATCGCAAAAACACCAACAAACAAGTGAGTTCTTGCTAGGTGAGTAACAGCTTCGTGGATATTGGCATCTGCTATTTGGACAACTGTTTTGGCAAAAAGCCAAGCGTATTTACCGGAGTTAGGGGTAACAATTGGATAATCTGTACCTGGGGTTTGACCGCATTGAATGGCTATCGGACGCAATAGACGGGTGGGGTCTGAACCTTTGGGTAAGGCAAATAGTGCTAGGGGAGCATAGAGATATTTTTGCTCGTGTGGGAATGTACCGTTGATCGCACCATCTAAAATTTTATAGTCAGCTAAGTAGAGCCTGCCTTCAAGCCCTGCTGCTGCTAATGAATCGTCAGTTCCCATCACCGCTTGGTAATGTTCGTTTGTGACTGGGAAGCGATCGCTTAGAGTAGTTACTCGCTCAATCATGACGGGATTGTAGCCAGCCACTCTCATGTACGCAAATACTTCATCTTCCTGGTAAGTTTTAGCGATGGCTGGTAGACTAATCACCGGAAACAAATTTTCGTAGTCCTTGAGACTGGTTGCATGTCCTGTAGGCTGTCCTTCATATAGAAGGTTAATTATCCTATTTAGAGCATCTCTAAGGATCACAAGTCCGTTTTCTTTCAGAATAGAATGAAAAAGATCGTCGAGTTCTCTAAAATCCTTAGATATCCCTTTGAGCAAAAGCTGAGGGATAATTTGCAGGATTCTTGCCAGGATGCTGATTCGGGCTGGTAATGCTCCCTTGAGCAAGGCTTCTAAAATAAATCTTTCGACATCATCACGAATCGATTTAGAATCTTGATTGCCTCTGTTGACAATCAAGGTATTGATAAAAAGAACTCGTAACTGCTGGGCTAATAAAAAATACCAGTTAGTGGTGAACTCTTCCGTAATAGAAAGCTGATCCACCATCGCAATAGATGGAATATGGTTGTAGTTATATTGATACTCTTGCCTAGCTATATCTAAAGTATGAGTACTTGATGAACTGATTGAATGATCTGGTGATAAAGCAGTCATTGGCTCTACTCATGTGTAGTACTGGGAAATTTAACACTTGAGGATAAACAGGTTTGAGTTACTAACTTTCGGTCAAAGGAACAGGGAACAGGCAACAGTGAAGATTTTTGGTTAGATGCGGATCTTGTTCCCTCGACTTTTCATCGGGTCAGAAGCCCCATCCCAATAGCACGATTGTGTTGGACGGGTTAACTAGTCCCCTTCCAACTCCTGCCTTATTCCCTATTGCCTTTACCTAAACTTATTATCGCAATCAAGTTTGAAATTTTGATTTTTCTAAAGAAATTTTCTGGAATTTCTCAACTCCTGAGCCACACGCTAAATGTTTCGAAATTTTGCAAGGAATATTGAGCGCTACAAATGATACTTGCCAAGTTTTAGAAACAATTCCCTAATAACACTTTCGGAGTAAAGTACTGTGTTGGAATTGACATTTTAACTACTGAAACAACATCAGAAAGACGACTATTAGATTCTTCTTCTGCTTCCTATGTCTCCAATTTTTCCTTTACTTACACAGCGATGGGATATTCTTTTCTCTTACCCTCCCTTTATCAAAAATCTATCTCTACCTGACTGCTTTTCTCCTTCAACAGTTAGAAGCAGCGAATTTTGCTCCCATGCAAAGCTAGCTATCAGGGCAAGTTCTCATACTGTGGCAAAAGGATTAATTTGTGGATATCAACAGACGAGATTTACTGAAGCTAGTTTCTGCTTCTGGTTTAGGTGGAGCTGGGGTATTTGCTTTACAAGGTTTCACTAAACAGGTTTTAGCGCAAAATCAGCCTACCTCACTCCAGATAAAAAAAGGTGAAATGCTCTACAGGCAACTAGGACGCACTGGAGAACAAGTATCTGTAATTGGTCTAGGTGGTCATCATATTGGTAGACCAAAAGATGAGCAAGAGGGTATTAATCTGATCCGTACTGCCCTCGATCGCGGGATTAATTTTATGGATAATAGCTGGGATTACCATAACGGAGGTAGCGAAATTCGCATGGGTAAAGCTCTGCAAAATGGTTATCGTCAAAAAGCTTTTCTGATGACTAAAATTGATGGTCGCACAAAGGCAGCTGCTACTAAACAAATTGATGAATCTTTAAAACGTTTGCAAACAGACCGCATTGATTTATTGCAGCATCATGAAGTCATTCGTATGGAAGACCCAGACCGGATTTTTGCCCCTGGTGGTGCGATGGAAGCAGTTGTAGAAGCCCAAAAAGCTGGCAAGATTCGCTACATAGGCTTTACTGGACACAAAGACCCTTTAGTACACCTGAGAATGTTGGAAGTTGCCAATCAAAACAACTTCCGTTTTGATGCAGTGCAGATGCCGTTAAATGTTATGGATGCCCATTTCCGCAGTTTTGAAAGGCAAGTTTTACCCAAACTGGTTCAGGACGGAATTGCTGTACTGGGGATGAAATCAATGGGCGACCAAAACATTCTCAAAAGTAATGTGGTCAAACCTATCGAATGTCTGCATTACGCGATGAATCTGCCAACTTCAACGGTCATTACAGGCATTGAAAGTATGCCAATCTTAAACCAGGCTTTCGAGGCAGTACGTACTTTTACACCTAAGTAGGACAGGGTGAAAAAACCAAATTGTGTAAAGATAAGTAAATACACATAATGTATCTACCACGGTAACAGGTATATGGGCAGCCGTTTAAGGGTAT
>NZ_JACJSH010000064.1:0-36662 GCF_014698055.1 Nostoc sp. FACHB-133 | reverse complement strand
GATAAGCCCCTCTTCTTAGAGGCTGTCAATAACCTTAGAAAATAACTTTTTAGAAGCCTTTTAGTCGTTGCACTCAATGGCTATAACCACGTAATAACAAACCGCTTACCGATTCAAGACTTACTGAATTATCGATTTTACCCCCGTAAAAGCGCCCCTTTTGGACTAGTTGACGCGCTTGTGTCAAAGTCTTTGTCCGTTTTGCGCGGTGGTAGATGTTACCAAGGTTTAGAACAAACTCAGCTGTATTGAGTTGTGATTTATCTCTGCTGTGTGCTGTTTATATAAGCTCGGCACTTCGTAGCAGCGTCTTAGCACCTTGTCACGATTGAGCTTTAAGTCAGCACTCTTAGACTGACGCGGTAAAGGACGGAAATAGTACTGAGTGTATCTGATACTGTCGCTACTGGTTAAATATCTGTAAAGGGTTCCGTCGATCCAGTACGTTTTGCTCTGGCTCAATAGCGTGACGCATCCTACAAGCTCTTTATCAATCATCATTTTTATCTCCCGCGACACACGCGCTCGTCAAGCTTGCACCCAGGAAGACCGCGATAGAGGCGATGGCACTTCCTTCAAAAATTTTGGCGTTGTAGATCCATGTGGGCTGATATTCCTCGCCTCTGCTTTGTTCAATCCGGTCAAAGCCGTGACAAAAGATAGTACCAACTACCATAAAACCTGTTGTTACCAAGCTCAGAATTGCTACTTCTGATGCTGCATCGAGTATGAATGAGTTAATCTTTTCACGCCAAGGAATTACACGGCGAATGTGCATTACTGGCTTTTGTTCTAGATATGAATGCCACTGCTCATCAGTAAAATTCAAGGGCTTGTAATCACAGGGTTCATGTTCGTCAAGTAGTTCGCCTACTGCTTGGATTGCATCGCCTAGCATCACATCTGGGGAGTATTCCAGTTGTCTGAATTCTTCCGAATCTCGAATTTCTCTGAGCCAGCGATCTATTGCTTCTAACCTTCGTAATTGGTTTTGGTGGAGCATAAATCCTTATCCTTCTTTTTGTTTATTTCTGTGGACTTTGAATTGCTTACAAGCCCACTCAAAGCTGTAGTTGAGAGTGTCTGCAACCACTTCCCATTCCTCAAGATTCATTGCTTGCAGGATGCTTGCGTCTACAGTCTGTGTCCATCTTTTGAAAGCGACAGTTGCCCAAGTTCCATTGATTTCTGAGATTTGCCACCAAACTGAAAAAGGCAACTTTTTAATATCGATATCCATACTTGGTCTATGTAGTTTTCAAGGTTCAGACACGCACAATTCCCGCGACCGCAGATATAAAGCGATCGCTATGCAGATGTGCTGATAAATAGCGAAAATTAGTCGTCAAAGTCAGCGCTTGCAACCCTTGCAACCCTCGAAAGGAAGTCGCCTTAGCGTTTTGCACTTGGGTCTTACTTGCGTCTGCCTTAAGTTATTGACGTATCGATAACCTTGACACTAATATATTAGTAGATAAGTTCTGAACTTGTCAACTAGGTTCGGAACTGCTTAGAACCAGCTGCCTTTTGACAAGTTTTGATGTTAACTGAAAATGTCGGAATATATCAGAACTTTTCTAATATAATGGCAACGTCAAAGGCAAAAGTAACTTTTACATGCAGTCCTGAGTTAAAAGAAAAACTACAAGAATGGGCGGACAGCGAAAGCCGAACCCTATCAAATTTAGTTGAACTGATCACCCAACAAGCAGTAACAAACCATGAAAACAAAGTGAGCAACAAGTAATATGATTAACGCTTACCAACCGGACATCACAGCACAACTAGACGATATAGACGAGCGCTTAGAACAATTGGGTGATGAATTAGACATTATCCCCACAATACAAAACGGTATGAGGCGGGAAGGCGCAAACAATCAACAGATTTAGCGTCTCTCATACACAAATCCCCACTAGTGGCAACTAGAGGGGATGCGTACCAGCGGAGACTGGATTTTCATTAATTGTTTTGTCATAACGCGGGTAACTCCGAACTGAAAATGTCCTGCAAGACTTTTCGGAACCGCGACCGCACTACTATAGTAATCAGCTTTGCGGTCGCCGTGCAAGGAGTTATCCGAAATCAACACAAAATTTCGGAATGTTACAAAATGAAATCTCAAAGCGTAGACAGTGCGATCGCGAATCAGGCATTAGCAGCATATAGAGCAACCCACGGCTACGAACCTTCATTTACCAAGCTTTACTGGTGTGTGGCAAACGAAGTGGGTGTTTGCGAGGCTTTACTAATTCAAATCATTGAAAGCTGGTGTATTGCGAACGCGAAGAATAACAAGCGCGGATACTTACACAATGAGGAATGGTGGACTAGTGCTACTTATAGCGCATGGGCAGAAAGATATCCTTCACTGGGTACACAGAAAAGTATCCAAAAAAGGTTATTAGCTCTAGAAAAACTTGGTTATGTGATTGCCTGTCAGCCCAGGAAGAAAGAAGGCAGTAGCGCCAAATTCTATCGTGTGGATGCCGTCAAAGTAGGAGCATTGATTCTTCAGGGTCTATCCGTGGTCACTAATAGTGACGATGTAAATAATACAAGACTATCCGTGGTCACTAATAGTGACGATGTAAATAATACGAGATTATCCGTGGTCACTAATAGTGATGGGGTAGTCACTAATAGTAATGGGGTAGTCACTAATAGTGATGTCCCACCCCCTTTAAAGTCAGTCGCAGAACAGCTTTCAGCGTCTTTATTAGATTACAGAAATAAATTACCTCAATCCATCACTGGAGAGACGGAGGAAAAAGAGGAAGAAGAAAGGAAAGAAACTGACCAAGAAAAAGCACTTCTAGATAATCACTACGCTGTTAATAAAGAGAAAGTCTCTACAACTAACGAGAAATCCACTCATGAGGATCTAAATTCCGGCGCGCCGCGTGAGAATCATTCTCAAATTTTGGTTTTTAGTGATGACCCAGTTAAAGAAGTAGATTTCCTGCTTTACTATCAGACCTATCAGCGTAAGCAGGGTAAAGACATTAACAACGTTGCCCCATACGTGACTACAGTGCTTTCTAAAAAAGATGAAGGTAGTACAGAGATATTTTGCTTATTTGAGCAATGGAAAGTAGGTTGCAGGAAATTAGAGCGCAAAATTAATAACTTTGCTGATGACCCCGCAGAAGTAGAGAAACAGCGCAAGAAGTATGATTTTCCCAGATGGGAGGCGCGGATGCACGATCACTACTACAGTATGCTCCAGTCTGAGGGACTATCTAAGTTTTGCAAGCATAAAGTATCTGCCAAATGGTACGAATGGGCAAGCGCCAAGTTTCCTGAAAGATTTGTAGATATTCCTGATTGACCAAGCCCCGAAGGGGCAGGGTGTGGGGTGTAGGGTGTGGGGTGTAGGGGAAGAATGAACCTCGTCCCAAGCGCTGCGACCTAATTGTGAAGAAACTCGATGGGGTTCCATCCTACACCCTACCCCCTACACCCTTCTTTTTAGTGGGTATCTGACTGTAAAAATTTAGACCTAATTCAAATCAAAGGTTAATATGTACGCCAGTGACGACAACGTAATTCCTTTTGCCACCACAGCCAATAAGCTACCACCACAGAGCATTGAATCTGAAGAGGCGATACTTGGGGGCATCTTGCTTGACCCAGTAGCCATAGAACGTGTCCGCGACATTTTAAAGCCGCACCACTTCTATATCAGCGCTCATGGTCGTATATACAACGCAGCCCTTCGACTTAATGCCCAAGAATTGCCCACAGACTTGTTGATGATCACGAATTATTTAGCTGATAATAGTTTGTTAGAAATTATCGGCGGTCGAAACAAGTTAGCATCGCTGGTTGACAGGACGGTATCAGCAGTTAACATTGATGCGCTGGCAGGTCTAGTTGTGGAAAAATGGAAGCGCCGGGAACTAGGTAGACTGGGAAACCTTGCAATTGAGTTGCAGCACAAATCCAATGAAGAAACCCCCTTAGAGGAAGCCTTCTCACAATTACAGGACTTGATCTATGAGTTGCAGCGTTCGTCTGACACTGCGGGGGCCAGCCACATAAGAGATGTGATTGTTGATCTGTTTCAGGATATTGAAGACCGCAGCCAAGGTAAGGTATTACCTGGGATTCCCACGGGCTTTTATGATCTTGATGCAATGACTTGTGGATTCAACCGCAATGATTTAGTCATCGTTGCAGGTCGTCCGGCGATGGGGAAATCAGCGTTTGCGGCTCAGATAGCTTTTTATCTCGCCCAAGCTTATCAGTTTCCGGTTGTCGTGTTCAGTTTGGAGATGTCAAAGCTACAGATTGCCATGCGTGCGCTTTCAGGTGAGGCTGGCATAGAAAGCGGCTACTTGAAAACTGGGCGTATCTCTAATAAACAATGGGAACCACTATCACAGGGCATCAGTACACTATCAGAGCTACCTGTTTACCTCGATGACCGCCCAGACCCATCACTGAGCTATATAGAATCTGAATGCCGTAAAATCATGGCACAAGAGCGCCGTGATTTGGGTTTGATTGTCGTCGATTATCTGCAACTGATGGATGGTAACGGCGGGGGCAACAGAAACAATGAGATAGAAAAGCTCACACGCGGACTTAAGCGTTTAGCGATGAAGTTACAGACCCCTGTTATGTGTTTATCGCAACTATCAAGAGCAGTAGAAAACCGTAATAACAAACGCCCTATGCTCTCGGATTTACGTGACAGTGGCGGGATTGAGCAGGACGCGGACAAAGTAATTATGTTGTATCGTGATGAATATTACGACCAAAATACGCAAGACAAAGGAATTGCAGAGATTATCCTTGCTAAAAACCGCGATGGGGCTACAGGCACAATCCAACTACTGTTTGATGCACACTTAACGAAATTTAAGAACATGGTGCGATCTCCGTCAGCACAAAGTGACTGGGATTAAAAAGTATGGTCAGAGAAACATTTCTCTGACCATGCTTTTTAAGCAATACTCGTGAAGACATTTCTTAATTACAAGTTGAAAGGCAGGCAGAGAAAGACTTTTGATAGCCAATGCTGAGTATCGCTGTTGCGCGGTAATGGTTTTCTTACTTTTTTGATAAGTTACGGTAATAGACTTGAAACTTTTTGGACAGATAAACCTGGAAAGTCCCAAAGCACTCTTTAGTAAAGTGCTTTCACTTTTTAACTAGCATTTTTTCGGAATTGCCTTTTTTACATTTGTAGATTTGTGTAACAATTACGTACATAAATATCAATATAGAAAATGCACATTAGCATTACGGATGACTTGAAAAAGCGGTTCCATGCCACCTGTGTCATGCAGGGTAAGAAAATGAGCCAAGTAGTAATTGAGCTAATCGAGCAATGGCTCGAAAGCAACGAGGTTCCCCAAGCTGGGGAGATAAAGAGGTAAGAGGCTAGTACCAAATCGGATGTTCTTACTACTGGTAAAACCATTTGAGTGAGAATCTGCTCAACTTATATAACTGGGGTCTAGTGAATGGTGCAAACAATCTTAATTTTGGCAGCAAATCCTCAAGGCACAAAACCGCTGCGTTTGGATGAGGAAGTGCGTGAGATTGATGCTGGATTGGAGCGAGCTAAACAGCGCGATCAGTTTGTATTAGAACAGAAGTGGGCAGTCAGACCCAGGGATATACAACGAGCAATGCTGGATATCAATCCACAGATTGTTCATTTTTCTGGGCATGGGGTGGGGGATGAAGGTCTGGTATTTGAAGATGAAGTTGGGCAGGCAAAGCTAGTTGATGGAGAAGCGTTAGCGGGACTGTTTGAACTGTTTGCAGACCAAGTTGAGTGTGTTGTTCTTAATGGGTGTTATTCAGAGATACAAGCTCTTGCAATCACTGAACACATTAACTATGTAATTGGCATGAAAAAAGCGATTGGAGATAGATCTGCAATTGAATTTGCTGTAGGTTTTTATGATGCCATAGGATCTGGACGTTCTATAGAATTTGCCTATAAATTTGGTTGTGCTGCAATTCGATTAGCTGGTCTTCAAGAGCAACTAACACCTATTTTAAAAAAAAAGCAAAATCTTAAGGACACGGTTCCTGAGATTAGTTGGAGTAAAGACGAGCCTTTAGTAAAACATGAATCTATGTCCGAAACATCTCAAGAACTAAATGAATCTGATATACAAACACTTACAGAACTATTGATACGTAGTGGACGGGCCGAATATTCGGCGCGAAAAGCACTATGTTTAAAAATTGGAATTGAACCAAATCAAATTGTGTTCCTAAGACAACCTGCGGACGCTGATTTTGCTCTTGAGCTAATTAGTCATTTATATAGTACAGATGACAAACAAGCTTTCTATAAAATATGTAAAGAACTCGAAAATGTCTTTAAAAAAGGAAAGTATGCTACTGATTTAGAATATATTAAATCAAAAGTTAACTGTTAAGTAATCTAAGAGGTTTAAAGATGTCACAAGAATTTTTAAGTGAGAATGATATAAAAGAATTAATAACATTATTGCTCCGTAGTCAAGTAACAAGATCACGAGAAGCACTATGTAGAAAAATTGGAATTGATCCCACACGATTAGGTTTTATAAGAGATTCTTCGGATGATGACTTTGCTACACAGCTAATTCACTATTTAAATGGCATAGAAGATAAAGAGAGCCTTTGTAAACTTTGCTGCCTGGAATTAAGTCCTATTTTTAAAAATGAAACATATGGGTCAGTTTTAAAAAAAATTGCGATAAAGCTCAATTGCAGTCAAAGCTTTGTTAAACAAAGAACAATAAATAATCCCAATCCTGATACTATACTTAATTATCATAATCAAATACCCAAAAAAACACAAATTATAGTTGGTATAACTCTTATCACTGGATTAGCAATTTCTGCTTTATATATTCACAGAGACGATCCACCTAAAGTAACAGCAGAATCTACGCAAACATCACCATCTACGCAAACATCACCATTTACCGAAACATTACCACCTACTGAACCACTACCATATGTTGGTAAATGGTCTAATGGTAGAGGAGAAACTTTATCAATTACTTCAACAACGATCAGGTTTGGTAAAGATAGCCCAATGTCCTTTAAAGATATAACTAGAGTTACTGATGGCACTATATTCAATATAGAAATTACTAATGCTGAAAATATAAACGCATTGCAGAAATTTCTTATGTTGAGCATTGATGGGAACCAAATGAACATGAAGGGCTATGATTCACACGGAGATATGCACCTTGGGCAAAATTCAGGATTAGAAGTAAATTGGGTTCGGGATTCCCAATGAATAAAATACTCACTGCGTAAGGATGATAATCATTGTTTTCAGGACATTCACAACTTTCAGAACATAAGCCTGATAAAGCTTTTACCTTGTTTATGTTTTTCACAACGATACCTTGAAATTCTCGCTTTTGACTCAGCCTGTATCTATTCAAAGGGCAGCAGAGCGTCACATAACACTTTACAGGTTAGTTTGTCGCTATCTGGTACACTACCCTTCACGAATCTTTCACTTGTGACTTACTTTGATTACGTCGTTAAACCTGCACTAAATAATTTAATGCAGGATTAGTTATTTGTTGATATTACTATTATTCAATCATAAGTTGGATTTCATTAAAAGGGTATTGAACCGCATATCTCGGCTCAACCCCGAATACAGATCCAATTGTTTTAAATCGCGTTTTCAACAACAAATTTTTACCGCTGTCGTCTCTGATTTGGATCTGTCCCCAACTTTTTCTCAACCCGTTGAAGCTTGGTATTACTCCAATCAGTATTCTGCAAAATCTTCTGTAGAGACTCACTAGTTTCAATAGGAGTAGGGATTGGGGTCATGTGTGAATAAAACCAAAACAGAATAAAAAATGAGATCGGAGAGACAAGCCAGATTCTAATAGCTCTAGTCCAACCTTTAACGACCGATTCCGCGTCTTTTTGGTTCAATAGAGATATTCCTATCTGAATCTCTTTCAATTGTTCTTGCAACGGTTGGCTCAATGTCTCTGGTTGCCTTGGGGAGATATTGCTCAAATTCTCGGAGAGTTTCGTTAAGCTCGTCAATTGCTTGAGTTGTTGCTGCGACGTTAGATTTAATGCGCTCAAGGCTGTCCCTAGCTGATTGCAACTTGTCGCTAGATTTTTGATATTCTCCGTGTGGTCGGCTTGGGTCTTCAATTGCTCTGCCGTCAGTTGACTCCATTGGTTTAACTCATCTTGTAAATTTTCAAACAACAACTTCCAATCATTTGGTGCAGTTTCTGTTAGTTGCGCCAAATAACCAATGTACTGCACCAGCCGAAATGCTGGGTCATCTTGTTTCATCCCAGAATCAAGCGCAAACCGTAAGACTTTCGCTTGAAACTCAGGTGGTTTTTCTGACAGTAATCTATCTAAATGAGATACCGCACCATTGCCATTACCATTACTTACAGCCATTACTCTAACCCCAACTGTATCGCCGCCTTAGAAAACTCAGTTTCAACCGCATCAATCCAGCCAAAAACTCTCGATTGATTACTCAAACTAAAATCCTCATGCTCTAGCGCCTCTCGGAAGGTAAGATCCTTGGAGTCAACGAGGTCAAAAATATCGTCATATAACTCAGGCAATAAAAGTTCAACTGCCCCCAATGCTTCTACAGCCTGCTTCATCTTAGAATTGTTGTAGCGAGTGAACTTGTGTTCATCACCCCAGTAGAGATTTTTCACAACAACATAATCAACTTTGTCGCCGCAGAAATCCACCAGCCGTTTTAACTGCAACAGACTATCTTTGACTCGACCCAGTACCGACACCATAGTGATGCGATAACCCAAACGCTGGGCATTTTGAAACAGAAAAATATCCTTAGCCACCGATTCAAAATACTCAGCAGCACCAGCAGGCAGATCCACAAGGGAAACTTGAGGAGACAAACGCTTCAAATCATCCTGCAAAGCATCAGCACCACCGCGCTGATTTAGTTTGAGCGTTTGCACCCCTGGCATAACCTTGTTGTAGTGGCGATAAAGTTGGGGGTTCGACTGGTCACACTCATAAGCAATGCAGTTAATATTTCTGTGGCGGTAAATGTCGAGGAGAATCCGCGCCACTACACTTTTACCAGTACCGCCCTTATCACCAGTTACCAACACCAATCGCCCAAGAGTTTTTGGCTGTTCATTCGCCTTTTCGTCCTGAACTTGGTCAGCCGATTGTCTAGGTTTGACTACCATCTACAAATCCTCATCGTTTATTATTTCAGGCACAAAAGCAAGGCGAGAGGGATTTTGATTCTCTGGAGCTTTATCATCAGAGGTCTTTTTAGCCGTTTTAGGAGTTTTAGAAGTTGTTGATTTGGATGAAGCGGATTTTGATTTTGGTTCTGATTGAGACTGAGGTTTATTGGCGGATTGAGTATTGCTTTCTGTAATCTCAGGATTCTCGTGAACTACTGGCTCATCAATAACTTGTGTACTGGTATTCTCTTGGCTAGGAGGAGTGACTGATTTTTTGCGCGTAGACCGACGAATATCGTTAAGTAAATAACGGATGCGTTCAGGACTGATGTTGATATCCAAGGGGGCTAAAGTTTTAGACACTTCCTCGTAGCTATAGCCGAGACGAAGCACCCGTTCAATTTGACGACGCATCTTTTTAATAGCCGCTCGTGCTGGGATATCATCTAATTCCTTAGCACCTAAAGCGCGTAGAGCATCAAGAGCGTCTGGAATCTTTGACTTAGGAATACTGTCTTTAGCCACAAGAGTAAAAATCAAACTAATGTTTATGTTTAAAACTTTACTTTAATCTGGAGCATCTATCTAAAGACAGGTAATTATCAATGCAACAAATAGTTAAGGAACAGCAACAGATATTAACGTAACTGATTGAACAGTGATTACTCAAAGCCTGTAAAATAACTCACGAACAGTTAATCAAAAATCAATCACACAGTCATCAGTAAAAATTAGCCACATTGCAATTTACGTCAACTCGTTAGTAATATCATCGTGGTGGTAGCCCCAGATTACGCATTTTGTCCCTTAGTGGGTAGTTCCCCTTGTCCTTCTGCCTCCCCGAAAGACTGGTTAGGAGCAAGCCATGCCTAGCACTACGTGCTGTCTTCGCTGCGCTCGACTCGGCAGGCTTGCCAAAGGGGGAAGTATCCCCACTTTGGAAACCCCCTCAAAAACTGCATCAACTCAAGTTTTACTTATGCCCAAAGCTTCTTCTCAATCACTTGTCCGCACCAAAATGTTGCAAGCGCGATTCAGCCCAATTGAATATGAGATGATTCGCTCTAAAGCAGAAGATACGGGCCTGAGCTTGGGAGAATTGACAAGACGCTGTATGTTGCTGCGACCAATCCCACCACCACCGCCACGACTGGGCAGAGTTACACTAGACACATACCTGGAACTCTCGCGCATTGGCAACAATATCAACCAACTGGCTAAAGCCACTAACACCGCCATTAAAATGCAGTTGCCACCGCCAGCATCACCAGAACTTCTACAAGAACTCTTAGAACTGCTACGACACTGCCAACAGGAAATAGCCAATACCTTCATCGAAGAATCGGACGAGGAAACTGATGATTGGCAACCAGACTAAAGGGCGAGGATTCCGTGGACTGCTGAATTATTTGGAGTCTCAGAAAGATGCTAAACTCATTGGTGGTAACATGGGTGGCAATAACGCCCGCGCCCTGGCCAGAGAATTCAAAATCTCTCGACAACTAAACCCAGAAGCTGACCGAGTAGTGTACCACGCATCATTATCACTACCAGAAAACGAGCGACTAGACGAACCAACCTGGAACGAACTTGCTAACCGCTATCTCGAAGAGATGGGCTTTGACAGTAACCAGTACGTAGTCTACAGACACAGCAACACGGAACACGACCACATACATATCTGCGCTAGCCGCATTCGTTTAGACAACGGCAAGATTGTACATGATAGCTGGGATTACAAGCGCAGCGAAACCATTATCCGGCAGCTAGAACGAGATTATGGTTTACAACAAACCCAGAGCAGCTATGAGAAATTATCGCGGAATCCCAGTATTGGGCAACAAAAACGTCTAGAAAGAGAACACGAAGAATATATCAACGGTGAGCGCCTTACACCACAAGAACGCCCTATTAAGCAACAACTCCAGGAAATAATCGACCGCGCCATCCAAGATAAACTGACTATGCCCCAACTGGTTGAGCGGTTGCAATTACAAGGTGTAGAAGTTCGTCACGGATTAACGCGCAACGGTAAAAGTAAGGGCATTTCGTACTCGTGGAATGACCAGAAATTCAGCGGCACATCTTTGGGGCCTGCCTATACATTCCCAGGTTTACAAAAACATAAGGGGATTGACTACCAGCCCCAACGGGATGATGAGCTTATTGAGAATTTGTTGAAGAATCCTAAAGAGCAAGCAGTGGAGAGCCAAAGATTTATAAATATAATCGCTGACTTTATCGAACAGTCAGTAGTTGATGATGCCTTGGTTGAAACGTTACCACAATTAACAGAACAACTGTCTGCGTATCAGCAGCAGCTAGCTAATAATAAAACCACATTTGACGACCTGGAAACCGCGATTGTTGATGAAGAGCAACGACTATCATCACAAAGAGCAGTGGATGCAATCTCTGACTTTATTGAACAGTCAGTAGTTGATGATGCCTTGGCTGAAACGTTGCCACAATTAACAGAACAACTATCTATTTATCGGCAACAACTCTTTCGAGCTAAAACTGCATTCAATGACTTTGAAACAGCGTTGACGACTGAGTTGCAATCCCATGCAGAGAAGAAAACCATTTTATCAATCTTTGATTATATTGAGCAATCAGCTATCGAGTCAGCTTTAAGCCAAGCAGTATTAGGATTAACAGAGCAACTATCTCAATATCGGCAGCAACTCCTTGGAGCTAAAACTACATTCAATGACTTTGATGAAGCATTTACGGCTGAGTTGCAATCCCATGCAGATCAGAAAGCCATTTTATCAATCTTTGATTATATTGAGCAATCAACTATCGAGTCTGCTTTAACCCAAACAGTATTAGGATTAACACAGCAAGTTTCTCAATACAAAGAGCAACTAGTTAAAGATAAAACTACATTCAAAGACTTTGATGAAGCATTTACGACTGAGTTGCAATCCCATGCAGATCAGAAAACCATTTTATCAATCTTTGATTATATTGAGCAATCAACTATCGAGTCTGCTTTAAGCCAAGCAGTATTAGGATTAACACAGCAAGTTTCTCAATATCATCAGCAGCTACTTGAAGCGAAAACTACATTCAATGACTTTGAAACAGCATTGACGGCTGAGTTACAATCCCATACAGAGAAAAGAGCAATTTTATCAATTTCTGATTATATTGAGCAATCGGCTGTTGAATCAGCATTAACTGAAACAGTATTAGAATTAACGCAACAACTTTCTCAATATAAAGAGGAACTTGTTACAGCTAAAACTACATTTAATGACCTGGATGCAGTGCTTGCGACTGAGTTACAGTCTTATGTAGAGAAAAGAGCAATTTCATCAATTTCTGATTATATTGAGCAATCAACTGTTGAGTCAGCCTTAACTGAAACAGTATTAGGATTAACAGAGCAAATTTCTCAATACAAACAGGAACTTGTTACAGCTAAAGCTACATTTAATGACCTGGATACAGTGCTTGCGACTGAGTTACAATCATATCTAGAGAAGAGAGCTATCTTATCAATTTCTGATTATGTTGAGCAATCGACTGTTGAATCAGCATTAACTGAAGCAGTATTAGAATTAACACAACAACTTTCTCAATCTCAGCAGCAGCTATCAGCCGGAAGAACCATATTCGACGACCTGGAAGCAGCGATTGTTTATTTGGAACAACTCCATAGATCACAAAAACCAGTGGATGCAGTTGCTCTTAATCAAACTCCAACTATAACCACAGATGAACCAAAGCTAAAAGATAATCTTTCAGCCGAGTTATATAAATATTACAGCGCTGACTTGCAAAACTTATTAGTGACTGACCGAGATAAAGAAATTGCTATACGGGCGTTATTAGATAATAAGCCATTTGAGGAGGTTGAAGAAATTATCTTTGCCAGTCCAGCCGGATGGACTACTGATGAAGCCAGAGAATTGGTACTAATCGCTAGCAATCAACTGGCACACTTACAAGAACAACCCCAGTTTACGCCCCCAGCAGAGGATGAGAGTCTACGTCGAGTATTACAGGATTACCTGACTCAGCAACGCGGTATAACAAATTTCCTTGTGCAACCATTACAACGGCAGGGGTTGGCTTATATAGATCAGCAGGAAAATATTGTGTTTATCAAGCGGGAGCTAAACGGTGAAAAGTCAGGCGCACTGCTTTGGGATACACATCGCCAAGACAATCGCGCTTTCGAGTACCCCGAAAACAGCGATCGCTCCGAGGGTTGGTTTCATCTGAAATTGGGTGGAGAGCTTGACGATAAAATCGAGAGAGTATTCTTGTGTGACTCCCCCATTGATGCGTTGTCAATGGCAGAGATTGACAGGAATGGACACAAGGGGCAACCACCAGTTAGAACAATGTACATGGCAGTGGATGATCCGAATGACTTGCCCTTTGAGGTACTTAGAAATATCAGCAGAATTGGTTTGGCATTTAATAATGATGATCAGGGAAATGAAGCTGCCCAGGTCGTTCAGGAAAAGTTACCCCAGGCTAAAAGAATTGCACCTAGCGGGCTTACTTGGAATGAGATTCTTATTGAACAGCAGCAGCAGCAAGAGATACGAGAGCAAAAGCAACGGGGGCGCGGTTTAAGTCGATGACCTCATGTTGACCCGACGAACTCGTGACCGCTTCGCTCTCGGAGTCGGTGGCTCTTACGGGCAGAAAGATTACTGGTTAGTCCAACTAGATCCTGCATCCCGCAAGAGCCACTCCGCTAACGCCGACTCCAAGCCACGAGTTCTTAAATCCTGGAAAGATGTTTTCTATCGCGGGTGTTCTTGGTGTTCTTCCCCCATTGATGCCCTGACAATGGCAGAGATTGACATTCAGGCACACAAAGGGCAACCTTGTGTGAAAACTTGGATTCTTTGCGGTGGTAACATTATGCTTGGCTCAAAAGGGACTTACCCTTTGGATACCTCCCAAGTTAAAAACTAAACTGAACAACTAAATTTATAATTTATGTCAGAAGAGCAACGTCGTCAGCTACAGCAGCAACTTTGGAAGATCGCCGATGATTTGCGCGGCAAGATGAATGCCGATGAATTTCGGGATTATATGCTGGGCTTTATTTTTTACAAATATCTTTCTGAAAAAATAGAACGCTTTGCCGATGGGGTATTAGAGGGAGATGGACTTAAGTTTGCGGAACTAAAAGAAGATACTGCCGAAGGTGCGGAGATTGTGGAGGCGGTACGCGAGGCGACGGTGAAGGCGTTGGGTTATTTCTTGAAGCCGTCGGAGCTTTTTAAGGCGATCGCCCTCAAGGGTAGCAACCAACTGGACACCAATAACGAGGGTGAAGGTCATAACTTCATTTTGGCGGATCTGACGAAGATTCTCAAAAACATTGAACAGAGTACCCTGGGGACGGATAGTGCCGATGATTTTAGTAATTTGTTTGAAGATTTAGACTTGACTTCATCCAAGCTAGGGGCAACTGAAAAAGCCAAAAATGAATTAGTTACTAAGATTTTGGTGCATCTAAATAAGATTGACTTCCGGCTGGATGATACAAACGCGGATGTGTTGGGTGATGCTTACGAGTATTTGATTGGTGAGTTTGCCAGTGGTGCGGGGAAGAAGGCGGGGGAGTTTTATACACCGCAGCCTGTCTCGACTTTGTTGGCGAAGTTGGTCACGAGTGAAAAGCCAAACTTAAAAACGGTGTACGATCCTACCTGTGGCAGTGGTTCGCTGTTATTGCGGGTGAAGCGTGAGGCGGCTCATGTTGATAAGATTTACGGGCAGGAGATGAACCGCACGACTTATAACTTGGCGCGGATGAATATGATTTTGCATGATGTCCATTATGCAGATTTTGATATCAAGCTAGAGGATACCCTAGAACATCCGCAACATAGAGATTTACGCTTTGAGGCGATTGTAGCGAATCCACCGTTTTCAGCTAAGTGGAGTGCCAGTCAATTGTTTATGAGTGATGATCGCTTTAGTGTCTATGGCAAGCTTGCGCCTAGCAGTAAGGCTGATTTGGCATTTGTGCAGCACATGATCTATCAGTTATCTGATGATGGCTGTATGGCGGTGGTATTGCCTCATGGGGTGTTATTTCGCGGCGCGGCGGAAGGACATATTCGCCAATATGTGATTGAGCAGATGAATTATTTGGATGCGGTGATTGGTTTACCTGCAAATATTTTTTATGGTACGAGTATTCCGACTTGCGTTTTGGTGTTGAAGAAATGTCGTAGAAGTCCTGATGATATTTTGTTTATTGATGCCAGTCAGCATTTTGATAAGGTAAAGACGCAAAATATTCTGCGTCCTGAGCATATTCAGAAGATTGTCGCAACTTATAAGGCTCGGACTAATGAGGATAAATATAGCTATGTGGCGAGTATTGAGGAGATTAAAAAAAATGATTACAACTTAAATATTCCCCGTTATGTTGATACTTTTGAGGCTGAAGACGCGATTGATTTAGATGCTATTTCTGCCAAACTCCAAGCTATTGAGGAACAAAGTCAAGTCACGGATGCTAAAATTACATTATTCTGTGATGAGTTAGGGATTAAACCGCCATTTTAAGGGAGGATTTTATGCAAGTTAAAATTGAGTTACCTGATGAGTTGGGAAAACAACTTTTGGAAATGCCTGATATGCAGCTATTAGTACAGAAAGCTGTGGAAAAAATGTTATTGGAAGAGCGACAAAAACATTCATCTCAATTATTAGTTGATCTAGTTAATGATTTGCCTGAATTTCCAACTTTCAAAAATCAAGATCCGTTAAGTTTACAAAAAGCATTACGCAATGAATGGGATTAAGTATTTGTTAGATACAAATATCGTGATTGGTTTGTTTCAACGCGATTTAATAATTTTGGATATTTTAAAAGATAAGCAAATTAAAATTGGTGAATGTGCTTATAATGCAATAACTCGCATGGAGTTATTGAGTTTTCCGTCTATAACACCCACAGAAAAAGAAGCTATTGTATTTTTATTAAGTCGTATGACATATTTAACGATCACACCAGCAATTGAAAATGAGACTATCAGTTTTAGATATACTCACAAAACAAAACTACCTGATTCTATTATTGCTGCAACTACCAAGCATCATGGACTTGAGTTAGTAACCTTAGATAAAAAGTTAGCAAATAAGCTTAAATTAGATGACTAACAGTATTTTATATTTTGCGAAGATTTAGGAATTGAGCCGCCTTTTTAAGAATTGGTTCTCTAATTGAGTTAAGGTAGTTATTGCAAAATTATGAGTTTAGAAAATATAAAAGTGAAATATTCTGTGCTAAATAATCGCGCTTCGTTGCAGTTTGGGGTGTGGGAATAGATGAGTGTGCCTAAGTTGAGGTTTAAGGATGAGAATGGGCAGGATTTTCCAGATTGGGAAGAAAAACGTTTAAACAAGGTTATTTGCGAAAGATCAGAGATATCTAATGATAATTACCCAATTTACAGCTTAACTATACAAGATGGGGTAACTCCGAAGACTGATAGATACGAACGAGAACATCTTGTAACTGATAAAAGTAATGCCTATAAATTAGTTAAAAAAAATGACTTTGCCTATAATCCAATGAATTTAAGATTTGGGGCAATTGCTAGATATTCTGGAGATAGTCCAGTTAGAGTTTCAAAATATTACAACGTCTTTTATTGCAATAATTTATCTAATTCATTATTTTTTGAAACATATCTAAAAACTACTGCAATGATTAGTTTTTACGACAGAATGGCTAGTGGTTCTCTTATTGAAAAAAAGAGAGTTCATTTTGGCGATTTTTTGAGATTTAAAATCCCTATAGCAAGTATTCAAGAACAAACTAAAATCGCTGATTTTCTCATAACTATAGATGAAAAAATTGCACAACTCACGCAAAAATGTGAATTATTAGCGCGTTATAAAAAAGGCGTGATGCAGCAGCTTTTTAGCCAAAAATTGCGCTTTAAAGATGATGATGGGTGCGATTTCCCAGATTGGGAAGATAAAAAGATAGGGGCTATAGCTACATTTTTAAAAGGTAAGGGAATTTCTAAAGCTGACATTTTAAAAGATGGTGATACTCCATGTATTAGATATGGAGAGTTATATACTGAATATAGCGAAACAATTCAGGAGGTAAAATCTAAAACAAATGTTAATCGTGATGAACTTCAATTCAGTAAATCAAATGATGTAATTATTCCCGCTTCTGGAGAAACACAGATTGATATTGCAAAAGCTTCTTGTGTTTTAATTTCAGGTGTGGCATTAGGTGGAGATTTAAATATAATCAGATCCAAGGAAAATGGAATTTTTATTGCTTACTATCTGAATAGTCAAAAGAAGCTAGATATTGCAAAACTTGCACAAGGTAATTCAGTAGTTCATTTATATGCCAGTCAATTAAAGCTTTTAGATTTAACTATACCCATCAAATCAGAACAAACTAAAATCGCTAATTTCTTAACTACACTTGACGAAAAAATTACCCAATCTCAAACCTATCTCGAAACAGTAAAACAATACAAACAAGGCTTGCTACAACAAATGTTTATCTAATGAATTGACTATAACATAACTAACATTTATACTAATGTTTAAACCTGTAGATATTTAGCTTGTCATTATAATTGAAATATCACTCAATTTCAGCACTTATGACAATAACCCAAGATTCCACCTAACTCCGGCAATCTCTCAACAAAATCATTCAGATTTTACACAACCGAGGACAAAGCGATGACCATTATCACAATAGATGATGAACTAATTAATGAAATTATCGCAGTCAGTCACTATGAAAATCCACAGGAAGCGGTCATTAAAATATTATCCAATTACTTGCAGCAACAAAAAAAAGAACTGCCTTTATTTGAGCGACTACGTTTTATAGACGACGAATCTGCCGAAGATGATATCGCCTCGTTGTTTGAACGTGATAGAGACACAGGCAGGAATTTTGAACTATGACTTATCTAATTGACACCTGTGTAATGTCTGAATTTGTTAAAAAAGCTCCCAATCCCCAAGTTAGTCAATGGTTTAATCAGCAACCGATTGAACAACTATTTTTAAGTAGTATTACTATCGCTGAAATAAAAAAAGGGATTTATAAAATCCAAGACTCACAACCTGAACGATATCAAAAACTAAAAATATGGCTGCAAAAAGTAGAAATTGAATTTTCTTCTCATATTTTACCGATAAACGATGATATTTTAGATAATTGGGCAAAATTTTCTGCAAATGCCGAATTGAAAGGTAAAAAATTAGCCGTAATGGATAGTCTGATTGCCGCAACAGCACATCATCATAAATTAACTTTAGTTACCCGCAATGTTGATGATTTTAAACTGACACCAGTTAAAATTATGAATCCTTACAGTCTTGAGTGAATTATGACCACCCAACCCGAAGCCGAACTAGAAGAATCCTTAATCGCCCAACTGCAAGGCATGAAATATGCAAGGGTCAAGATTAAAGACCAAGCGGCAATGTTAGCCAACCTCAAACAACAGCTAGAAATCCATAACGGTAACATCACCCTAACTAAACCAGAATTTGATCGCATCCTCAATCACCTCAACACAGGAACAGTCATCGAACGCGCCAACATATTACGCGGACTATACCTCCTAAAACGCGACACAGCAGATGGCAAACCCGCCGAACCAATTTATATTAGCTTCTTAAACTGTGATGAGTGGTGCAGAAATGAATTTCAAGTAACCAACCAGATTAGCGTTGAAGGCAAACGCAAAAACCGCTATGACGTAACCATCCTCATTAACGGCTTGCCACTAGTCCAAATAGAACTAAAACGACGCGGCTCAGAGCTAAAAGTCGCATTTCATCAAATTAACCGCTACCAGCATGAATCCTATGACGCAGGCGCAGGACTATTTCAATATGTGCAGCTATTTATCATCAGCAATGGCGTAAATACAAAATACTTCGCAAACAACAAATATCAAGCATTCCAACAAACCTTCTACTGGACAGACAAAGAAAATAATCGCATATCCGACCTGGGCGAATTTACCGACACATTTCTCAGAACCTGCCA
Source organism: Nostoc sp. FACHB-133 (assembly GCF_014698055.1). NCBI lineage: Bacteria > Bacillati > Cyanobacteriota > Cyanophyceae > Nostocales > Nostocaceae > Nostoc > Nostoc sp. FACHB-133. Next base: position 17,423 of record NZ_JACJSH010000064.1, on the reverse strand, counting down.
TCTCGCTAAAATGATCACCCACTACATCGTGATCACCGCCAGTAACATCCTCAAAGTCCTACGCCCCTATCAAGTCTACGCAACCGAAGCATTAGTTGAACGAGTCAAACACAGCACTAATAACGCCTACATCTGGCACACCACAGGATCAGGCAAAACCCTCACCTCATTTAAAGCCAGCCAGATTATTATGCGCCAACCAAAAGTACATAAAGTTCTATTTGTAGTCGATCGCAAAGACCTAGATTATCAAACCGCTAAGGAATTTAACGAATTTTCCCAAGGCAGCGTAGATAGTACCACTGACACTAATAACCTGATTACAAAACTAAATGACGACAGCATAAAACTAATCGTCACCACTATTCAAAAACTGAATAAAGCCATTATTAAAGAACGCTATCTTGACAAAATTAAACATCTGCAAGATAAAAAATTTGTATTTATCTTCGATGAATGTCACCGCAGCCAATTTGGAGACACCCATAGAAATATCAAAAAATTCTTTAAAAATGCCCAAATGTTCGGCTTCACAGGTACACCGATTCTCACAGATAACGCATTTGGGACTAAGGATCATCAACAAACCACCGCAACATTATTTGATGAATGCTTGCATAAATACGTGATTGTTGATGCCATCAAAGATGAGAATGTACTTCGCTTCGCTGTGGAATATGTTGGTAGAAATAGGCAAGAGGAAGTCCAGCAGAAAACACGTAAGAAAAAAAGTGCAACCAATCTCGATATTGCCGTAGAAGAGAACGACACCAAAGAAACACTTGAAAACCCAATCAGACTAGCAAAAATTACTGATTATATCCTTACTCATCACGCCCAAAAAACTAAAGCCCCTGACTTTACCGCGATGTTTTGTGTAAGCAATATTGAAACCCTCATCAAATATTACGAACTATTCAAAAAGAAACAATCACAAGCGACTACCCCCCTAAAAATCGCCACAGTCTTCAGTTATGCCGCTAACGAAGAAAACCCACAGGCAAACGGCTTAATTGAGGAAGAACCGCTCGAAATCCCCAGTAATGCCAATATCAACCAAAGTAACCGCGACAAACTCGATCAATATATTGTCGATTACAACACCCTCTTCAACACCAAACACAGCGCCGACGACAGCCAAGGTTTTTATAACTACTCTCAAGACATTTCTAAGCGCGTCAAGAACGGCGAAATCGACATTCTGCTCGTAGTGAATATGTTCTTAACAGGCTTTGATAGCCCCAGATTGAACACCCTATATGTCGATAAAAATCTCAAGTTTCATGGATTAGTCCAAGCCTTTTCTCGCACCAATCGCATTCTCAACGACAAAAAATCACAGGGTAACATCGTTTGTTTTAGAAATCTCAAAAAAGCTACCGATGACGCGATCGCCCTATTCTCAAATAAGGATGCTAAAGAGACAGTACTGGTACAGCCCTATGAGGACTATGTAACCCAATTTAACCAAGCAGCGATCGAGCTATTAGCCATAACTCCCACAATCAAAAGTGTAGATGCTTTACCCGATGAAGAAGCCCAATTAGCCTTTGTCACCAAATTCCGCGAACTACTACGCCTAAAAAATGTCCTCACTGTTTTTGCTGACTTTGAAGAAACCGACCTAGCCATTGAAGCGCAAAAGTTTGAGGACTACAAAAGTAAATATCTCGATGTCCATGACAATGTAAAAAAAGAACGCACCACTGAAAGAACTTCAATCCTCGATGATGTGGACTTTGAACTGAGCTTAATTCATCGTGATGAGATTAACGTCGCCTACATTCTCAATTTGTTGAGAAGTATGAGCAAAACTAACCCAGCCGAAGCTGAAAAACGCCAAAAAGAAATCCTTGATCTCATGGCAGGTGAAATACAACTACGCAGCAAACGCGCTTTAATTGAAACATTCATCGAAAATAATCTGCAACAACTCCAGCCCGATGAAAATGTGATCGATGTTTTTGAAGATTACTGGCTAACCCAAAAAGAAGAAGCCTTTACCGAACTTTGCACCACCGAAAATATTGTACCTGAAGAACTATCAAAGCTGATAAATAACCATGCCTTTGCCAACCGTTTGCCACGAGAGCAAGAAATAGTCAGTTCACTCAACTTTAAGCCCAAAATTTTAGAGCGCAAAACAACTATTGATCGCGTGTCCGAGAAGATCAAGTTATTTATTGACACATTTATCGAGGGTATGGGTGGAACTGTCTAGCCATTGCGATCGCCATTTAAACCACATCTGCCTTGAGAACGGTAGTTTTTTGTAATTAGTGTCATAAATATTAAAATGGATTTTTCCCGTCCCAATCCCAATTAAAATGCTCAAAACGGCATCACTGTGCCAAAATGTTTGGGATTTTGAGCATTTTAACGAATAGGCGTAGATATAGCGAAGCTGTCACCAGGGGCAAGATAGGCTGAATACTGTGCTGTGTGCTGAATATTTTTGGTTGGAAGCTAAAAAGCTAAAAAGCTAATTTTAGTATTTGACAAAATAATTAAATGACTATAGGTTAAATAGCTAATTTAATAAATTTGTATATGCTGACAATAACCGTAAGCTCCTTGAGTGGCGGTCAGGGCAAGACGACAACATCCCTGTTCCTGGGGCGGTTACTATCGCGCCAGGGTTTACCTACCTTGATGCTAGATTCCGACCCCCAACACAATCTCACTACCTATCTGGGGTTTGAGTTGGAACCCAACCAACCAACCCTATTGGAATTTCTCAAAAAAACAGTTGCACCAGAAGACTGCATCTACCCGACTCAAGATAACGACAATTTATTTTTAATCCCCGCCGACGACCAACTCGATACCGTGCAAGATTATTTATCTAACAGTGGAGTAGGTGCAACCTTACTCAAACGACGATTGGAAGCCATCAGCCAAATATTTAAAGTGTGCATAATCGATGCCCCACCCCAGCGATCGCAAATTTGTTTGACAGTGATCGGCGCAGCAGATTTTTTGATTATCCCCGCAGAGGCATCAGTTAAAGGTTACGGTTCCCTCGTGCGGACGCTCGACTTATTGAACGGCTTGCAAGATGTCGGTGCAACGGATGCCCAAGTATTAGGTGTTTTACCATTCCGCGATCGCTGGTTTGGTAAAACCCAAGCGCAAGAAAGTCGGGCGGCTGTAGATGGAATGCGTGACGAAGTTGGTGAGGGGTTGGTTTTACCCTCAATCCGCGAATCAGAACGTTACAAGCAGGCCATTAACAAACGTACAACCCTCTCGCAGTTGGGATATAACGACTTGGAATATCCATTTGAGATTTTAGTTGAAAAAATTCGTACTTCACTTGGGGGTAAATAAAAATGTCAGATAACGTACTCAACCAACTACGCAACAAACGCAATCGCCCGACAGTTGAACCACGCCAGGATGCACTCGTCCCTAAAGTACAACCCCTAACAGAAGAACAAAACGCACGACAACAAATCACCCCAGTTACAGAACTTGTGAACCCAACTACTGCATCATCTGACACACTTACCGAACTCAAAACCGAACTCGAAAAATACCCCGAAACCCGACGACATTCAGCGATCGTTTTAGAAAAAGACCTCGACCAAGAATTAACACGGTTTTGTAAAGATAGAGGCATCACAGTTGAGGTATTTCTAGAAGCTGCCTGGACTATTGCTAGTGCCGATAATGCGCTCGTAGAAAAAATCACTACAGAAGCCAAGCACCGTTACGACCAACGCAAGCGGGTTGGGCAAATTAAACGGTTAATAACCATGTTGAACAGCAACTCGTCCAAAAAAGATAACGTATCGTCCCATTGACATAAGAATCTAACCCAGCACAAGATAGTGAGCAGGCAATCGCCTTAGTACATGAATGGAGCGATCGTAAGCGCAAGCTATTTAAGCCTGAACATATTCGCAAAGCTTGGCAGCGTTTACATGAGCAAAACTGGCTAACTCCGAAGTAATTGTTATAAAAATTTTTCCTAAGACCTTCGTTGGCAAGTTCCAGCACAGGGTTTTTTGCAAATGGAACACACGATAGTTTGTTGGTACTCTATAATCTGCTGACTAGTAAAATACTTTTCCCTAATCCGAACTTCTTTCATGCGGTTAGGCTCAATTAATGCTGCAAAATCACCAGGGAAGTGACGTATTTGCTCTTTTGCATTTTCTACCTCAACACCATCTATACTTTCCACCATCAAATTTGATTTCAGTTTTAAATTTGATTTTTTCATAGCAGATTATCTCAAATAAAAATTACGCAAACCGTAAGCCATAACATAAATCGTGAATATCGGTATAAACTGGTTTATCTTGTACAGACCCCTTTGCACTAACTTGCAAAATTACATCTTTATCTATCCTGAAGTCAGCAACAATTCTTTCCTTGTATATATTTTGTAATACTTTAGATATCGGAACATTAATGATTTCTTTTACTTGATGTTCTCGATTGTCTAAATTTGTAGTAATAATTAACCTGCCTTCACCTTCTCGATTATCTGTACAAAAAAACACAACTTCTTTTTTGGCGGTATCTGGTTTTAGAATAGTTCCGCTCTCAAACACTGTGTAATGATTTTGGTCTGCAAGCTGAACATCAATAGGTTGCACTAAATATGGTTGCCAATCATAGTAAGAAATAATTGCTGCACCTTCAGCAATAACTGTATCTGCATTAGGAAGCTCAATAACTTTAGTCAGCCCAAAGGTTTTATGCATTTCATTGATAAGTAGCGGAATGCGAGAAGTTCCACCAATCAGCAGCACTTGATTAATTTGCGATGGCTGAAGACGTGCATCGTGCAAAATCTTATCTACCAAAGCCATCGCATCTTGAATTTGCAATTGAATAAGGGATTCAAATTGACTACGATTTATATCTTGGAATAAATTATAGCTTCTCTCATTGTCTGAATAAAAATCAAAAAGTTCTATTGAAGAGTTATGCTTAATACTTAAATCTATTTTAGAAAACTCTACTTCATGAAGCAGCAGACTTTCAATACCTGGCTCAATCCGAAAACCTTCTGAGCTAATACCCTTCTCTTTCTGGAATGTATCTATCACATAATTCATTAATACTTCATCCAAGTAATCTCCCGATTTACCATTAGCACCAGCAGTACTAACTTCGTATAAACAACCAGAATCAAGTTTGACTAAAGTAATGTCTAAAGTTCCACCCCCCCAATCAAATACTAAAATATTTTCGCGTCTTTGTTTCAACTTTTCCCATTGTTCTGAGTCTGCTAATAAATAACCTACAACCGCCGCAAAAGGCTCATGAATAAAAGTTTTTATAGTAATTCCTGCCATTTCAGCAGCTTTACGAATCGCCCTTCGCTGTCGTCCATTAAAATACAGTGGAACAGTTACAACAGCTTCTTCAATATCTGGGAAATTAGCATCATATCTTGTTTTAACATCTTCTTTTAAAAAGCGGAATATTTCGCTAGCTACCTGCCAAGTGTATTTAGACTTACCAAATATTTCAAACTCTTCTTCTTGCTGAATTTGACTTTTTATTGACCTAATAATTTTATTTCCAGGTGTATTTTGAAAATCTCTGATTTGGTCTTTAGCATTTCTACCAACAATAGGTTGAGAATCTCCTCGATACCAGACAATAGATGGATGTGGTAGCCCCTCTTTATCAACAAATGAAGTTAATTCTTCACCGTTGAAAGCAGCAGCTACTGAATTAGTTGTGCCAAAGTCAATACCAAAACCAACCATAATAATTACTCTGTTATTTGTTCTCTAATTTTTTTAATTATTCTTAGCCCAATTTGGCTATTTTCTTGAAAGTTATCAGTAGCACCAGTTAAACATCGCTCTAATTTATTTAATTCATGGTCTAGACGATTTCTCACATTGCTTAATGTGGCTTCTCTTTCTTGACTAATCTTAACTCTGCTAGAAGTTTTCAGTTGTACATATAGTTCTCTTTGGTGTTCTATGTCATTTTGACTCTGCTCTAGTTTTTTCTCTGCATCTATAATTTGCCGCTTTAACTCTTGGCATTCTTGTTCTAACTGAAGTGTATAATCTTCTCTTTGCTTGCGTAATTCTTGTTCCCTCTGCAAGTTCTCGCGTAAAGCAGAAATTTCTTGACCCTGCTGACTAGCTATAATCTGAGGATGCGACCCATATAATAATAATCTTTTAGCCTCACTAGCACTGGGTTTAGCTAACTTAAATAGTTCAGCAACAGCTTTAACTCGATTTTTAATATCACTTTCTTGTTTAGGTTGGGATTTAGTAAGCTGCTGGTAGTAATTAGAGTCTGATAGCACCTCCAAAATTATATTCATACGGCTTGCAATTGCTGAAACTTCGCCTTCAGAAATTAAAAGTGATATTAAATCCCTCAGAAAATCAAGTTTTTTATCATCCTCTTTTACTTTTAGTGGTTTTTGGCTTTTATCTAGGTTAATTATCTTTTCTTTAATAAATTGAAATACTTGCTTATCTCCGAAATTTTTGAGTATATTTTCTTGAATACCTTCTTTTAAGTCTAGGGATTGGCTGATAAAATTAATAATTTTAGGACTAATTTCATCTAGTGTTCTTAAACCATTGTCAGAGCTAAAGTTAGCAGCAACTATAGCTAGGTGTACAATGGCACGATATTTCAAAGGGCAGTTAAGAATTGCAGTAACTACCTTATTTTGCTGTTGTATATCTAACTGAAATTGCTTGTTAGGGTTAATAATTAGAGAAATAAATCGCTCTGCTGTTTCAATCTTCCATTCTGTTTGTTGCACTAATCTGTTCAGTTGCTCACACAAATCCTCAGCCGAACGAACTTCTTGAGCTAGCTTTGGAGCTTTTTGTATTTGGGAATTTTTAGAAATATTTTTAGACATTAAAAACCTGTTGCCTCCGCTTTGAAAATTGGATGAGTTTTGATACTACGGTAAGCTTCTTTTGCTTGGTTTACTTCTCCCCACTCTCGAAATAGCCGAGCCTTGAGTAAAGCTAGCTTGTCCTTATAGTTGCGGTTGCTCATATTGTTGAGCAGGCGTTCTAGCTTCACCAGCCATCCGTACTTAAGAGTTGAGCGATCACAGTAGTAAAGCCTTAATGCTTCTAAAAACTCCTCATGAAAATAATCAATAATGATTCCTTGGGTTTGCCTGCTGCTAGATGGAGGTAAAGTAATGGCAGCAACACGTTCATAATCATTTATAAAAAACTGACCAGCCCAAAAAAATAAAGAATATTCTGATGCTTCTGCCATCTGCGAAAACCAATTCATTTTAAAGCTAATTGAGTACCGAGTCTGCTGTGCAACTAAAGATGGGAAAGGTTCTAAGTAACCAAAAGCTCTACCAAACTGCTCAGAAAGTGATTGATAGTTGCTTGAACTTTCATTTATCTCTTGGTAATGCGCTCTTAGATATTCCAACATCCCTTTAAGGTACTGCTTGCGTAAGGGATGCTCATTTGAGCGATTGAGGGGAGTTTTGTAATCAGCCCAACTATTTATACTGTTGCCCCTATCTATTCTGGTTTGTAAATCAAAGGCTATATCGTCTAAATCACTGAAGTTAAGCTTTTCAATGTCTTCGTTAGTAAATATTTCATCGTTGGTTAGGATAACGCCATTGATGGGGATGTTGCCGTAATAATCTCGGTGTTCGTTAAAGATGTGGTTTTGTAAGTCTGTGTTACTGAAAAAGAATTGCTGACAGAGTGGACAGATAACAGAAGGAAAACTACGAGGTGTCGAGGAGGGTATTCCCAGCTTTTGGCGAATAGATTCAATTCTCCAGCCTTCAGATTCGGCATTATCCTCGACAGTATCTGATAAGATTCCCATAGCACCCGTTGTGTAACTTTATGAGCGATCGCTCAGTTAAGATTTCCTTGTTATAGAGTTCCCTGGTAGCTACAGAAATTAACAAGAAGCTTCAGCTTGAGTAGTTTGATATGGTTGGAAGCGATCGCTAATCCCTCCCTAACAGCCCCCTCTCCTTGCTGTTTAAACTTGATTTCCCGGCATAGCGATCGCAAATTGCGGGTTAATCTGGGACTGAATGCTTTACAGTAAGCGGGTTGTGCGTTGCGAACTTTCCCAAACGTTGTAGCAAATATGAGAAGTGAAAAATAATCTCAGGTGGTGCAGAGTTAATAATTCCCGTTCCGCTAAGACGCTTGATACAGCGCGTATACAAGTTACCGCAACCTACAATAATTCTCCTGCCGCATCAACTTCATCGCGGTCAATATCCAAATAAAAAGTTAAATTGGCGATGCTGGTATGTCCAGATCGCTTTTGCAGTGTTGGCAGTGGCACACCCGCCTTATACATTTTTGTCAGCCCAGTCCTTCGGAACGAGTGAGAACTGATACCCTTGAACCCTACATAGTCACAGGCTTTGCGTAATGCCAAGTCCGCTGACTGCCGGGTACGATGCCCCTCCTTCCGACCAGGAAATAAATACCCAGTTTTGGGTAAGCCACACTCAATTATTAATTCCGCTAATTTTGCAGATATCTTCACTTCCCTGGTTTTTTTGGTCTTGGTCGTGCTGGCGCGGAAGATAATCCTCTCACCCACAATATCTTCCTTGGTGAGTTGAAGTGCCTCACTTATGCGGCATGATGTGTAATAGCAAATTCCAAAAAGCAATTTATCAGATCGTGAAAAAACGCTCATCAATTCTTCCAGTTGTTCGTCGGTCAGCACAGATGCTTGACCGTTGCGGCGAATTTTCATACTTGGCCTGAGTTGCTCTTTTGTTATTTTAGCAATAACACATTCACCACCAGTAACCACTTTCCAGTTTGAGCAATCGAGACTTAAGCAAACCTTATCAATCCCCTACATGGCAGAATCAGCCTTTGCACGTTTATTCATAAGGCTGGCTTATATGGGGTAATATTAACGTCACTCCTAACAACTACTAATTAGGCTAAAACCCAAAAGTGTTGAATGGTTCAGCCTGATTCTGGTTTTGCCTAAAACGCTAATGAGCTTACAATTTGATATCGAAAATGATATCAGCTTGTAGAATGGGTGCAGGTTCTGCCTGATTGTGCGCGAAAATTTTCTCTGGATAGACGCGAACGGGCAGCGTTCATGGCTCCTTTAGCAGATAAACTTTAATTTCTATGCAGGTGCATAGCCTTCATTTCCTTCCAGTAGCGGGTGTTCTGAACCCAGAATATTAATTAAAGTGTTTCTCACTTCTTGGTACTTTTCTTCCGTCCAATTATCTTCCTTCATTTTCTGAAGAGACTCTGGTGAACTTCCAGCACTAAAACGAGAACGAGTAGGTTTAAAAAACTGTGTGACGTACTCCGCAGCATTTAGATTAGCTATGCACCGACCAAACGTTTTAGGATCTTTAATTGGTAGCATAGGACTGATTGAAATACCGATAGGAATACCAGATTTTGCAACTTGTTTAGCAGCTTTCAGACGTACCTCAATTGCAGGACAATGAGGCTCATAGCGAGAGCGCACATCCTCAGAGTCAGTAGTAATAGTAAAGTTGATACGGATGTGTTTGAACTTTTGGAATAAGTCAATGTCTCGTAAAGCAATTGGGCTGCGTGTTTGAATAGTAATGCGAGGCTGAATTTCGATAAGTTCTTCTAGAATTCTTCTAGTCAAACCTACTTTGTGTTCTATAGGCTGATAAGGATCAGTGACACTGGACATATAAATTGTGTCACCTTCCTCAAGTCGCCTTTCTACAGATTTAGAACGACGCGCACGGCGCAGCAAGTCAACAGCGTTTTCTTTAACTTTCACCCAATCACCCCAAGTGTTTTGCTGGTCAAAAGTTGGGGCAAAAAAACGTGCGTAACAATAATCACAGGCAAAGCTACACCCACTATATGGATTTAGAGTAAACTTATACAAGCTGATGAAGCCACTTGGAGAGGTTAGCAGACTATTACTGTTTATATACTGGACTTTAGCAGAACCAATATTTGATGGTTGTGAGTTATTTGTACTTAAACATTCTGCTTGTTCTGGCGGAGCTTCAGTAATATTGCTGACAGTGGTATTACTGAATTTATGCAAGGAAAATAACAAAAGCTGTTCTCCGTCTTCAGTTGGTTGCTTTTTCATAAGCTCCTTTTATCCGATTGCCTGGAAGTTTAATTAATTATATGCAACAAGAACTCTTAAACTGGATTTCTAAACAGCAAAACTACTTAGATGAAATTATAGCTAAGACGGCTGATACTTATTTAGAAAATAATAAAGAAAGTCGAAATAACTTTATTTTTGATATCCAAGAATCTAATCAAGAACAACTTGCTTTATGTAAAGGTAAAGACTTGTGTTACGATAGACCGTCTGTAGGTTTTGCTTACTCTCTATGGTATCACGGACGAAGAGTTAATACCTTCCTTAACTATTTGATAAAGGTTTTTTCTGAAACTACAGATAAAGAAATTAATATTTTTGATTTAGGGGCTGGAACTGGGGCTATACAGTGGGCAATTGGCCTAATTTATGCAGGGATGAAATCATTAAACATTCCCACTCCTAAGTTGAAGATTATTAATATAGATAATAGTCCATTTATGCTTAACTATCATCAACTGCTTTGGGAGCAGTTTGTAAGTCACTATAGCGAATGCTCTGATATTACCTGGGAATATAAAATTAATTCTTGGAATAATTCTGAAACTTCAGATAATACGAAATCTTGGATATGTGCAAGTTACTTGTTTGACATCAATGAGAATCAAGAGGCTATTGCCAATGATTTTATTGAATTAATCCAGATGTATGATCCAAGTACCATTATTTTACTAACATCAAATCAGCCAGAAAAGAAAGAATATTTAGAAAGCATATCAACAGAAATTAAAAAAAATGGATACCACATAGAAAAAAATTATTTTAAAAATAACTTATTTGATGGTTTGATGAGTGCTGTTAGCCAATGTAGGGATAATTATAAAAGAGAGTTTGGTCTGGAAAATTTTAATATTAGGGTTGAATGGAGCGATTACAGTTTTACGGGCAAGGTTTTTAAAAGAGAATTTATTCAGCAAATGATGCTCATTGATCTACCTGATAACAGACAAAGTATTCATAGTATAGATATATATAAGCCAGCTACCAAACAGCGAAAACAAATTGAGTTAAGCGAAACTCAAAAAAAAGCAGCTAAACACTGTGATAAACCAGCTATCATAACTGGTTCCGCTGGAAGCGGTAAAAGTGTTGTAATTACTGAAAGAATAAAGAATTTAGTTGAAGAAAATAACTACAATCCATCATTAAGGATACTGTTAACTACATTCAATAAAGGTTTGATAGGACAGCTAGGAGATTGGCTACAAGAAATACTTGATTCTAATAAGTGTAGAAGAGTAGTTGATAGCAGCAACCAAGGTGAACCAGAAGAAACAAGTAAATTTGAGTTTTATCCCCTAAGCAATTCGCCTAATATTAAATTAATGCACTTTGATGTACTTCCTACTAGAATAGGAAAAATATCAAGAGGAATAACACCTTATAGCAAATTTATTTCGGAAAACATTAACGAAATTATCCAGGAAGTGAGACAACAGTATAATCTCCAAGAGAATGAATATGATGATGTCATTAATACAGAGTTTATTTTAGATGAATTCCATAGAGTATTTTATGGGCTTGACTATAGAAATAAAGAAACTTATGTAACTAGTACAAGATATGGGAGAGGCAATAAACCAAGTTTACAAGGAATAAAAAGAGCAATAATCTGGGAGTGTCTAGAACATTACTATAATATTTTAGAAGACAAAAACATTCATGATTATACACTAATTAGAATTAAGTTTTTAGATAAATTAAAAACAAGTAAAGAAGAAAGATTATTTACACATATATTTGTTGACGAATTTCAAGACTGTACATCAGCAGATTTTGAAATTTTCTATCAGTTGCTACAGAAACCAGATAATTTAGTAATTGGTGGAGACTCAGCTCAATCTGTACATCTTGGAACAAGCTACTCTGGTCTTACTAGAAAAGCTGATATGTCAAGGCGAGAAATCTTTCGCTTAGAGAGTTCATACAGACTACCTTACAGAATTAGTGAATGTATTCGAGAACTATCGAAGCGAATCATAAACAAACATAGAAATAAAAATACAGATATATCTCCAAATGAAATTACACCATACAAAGGTTCGCCACCAGGAGCTAGACCAATAGTAGTCTTTGCAAAAACTTTAGATTCAATCAGCCAAAAGATAAAGGAAATATTTGAAACTTATAATAAGGCTTATGATTTTAATAAAATTACTATCTTAGAAAAAGATACCAGGCTCTGTTATGCTCTGAAAAACCTGAAAATTAATTCCGAGACTGATACAGTTTTGAGAATAAAAGGCTTAGAGAAAGAATGTATTTTATGGTCAGTTAGGAAGAGGATAGAAAATGAAAGTGAAGCTGAAGAAATTGTTTATACAATATTAACTCGGACATCTAGAATATTGATTATTGCTCTTTCCGAAGAAATTAGCGATGTTTATAAAGAAATAATTGGAACATTTAATATAGAGAGATTGATTTTTTGGGATCAAGAAACAAAAAATCGATATTCTGAATTTTGCAAAGAATCGGAGTTAGAAGATATTGATCATTTCATACCCAATTAGACCGCTAGCCTCAACCTCGCAACAAGAGTACCCAGCATTGGCACTCAAAACGCTTATTTTATGGCTATTTGTGCTTTGATGGCACAAGCATTTCTTACTTTTTATCTAATCGCTATGTTTCATGTAACTATGCAGCAAAAACTACTTTTGATCAATCAATAAATACATTGGAGGTTTTGGAGCTATGCCGGAACTAAGCCACTCATTAGGCAGACAGGATCATCGCCCGGCATACACTCCAAAACCCCCTCTTTCATTAGGACTAGCTCCGACAGAGCAGTATTGAGTGTGCAACATCAGCGCCTAAAACGCTTGTAAACAAGCACTCTTAACTAGAAAGCGTCTACATCTGTAGACATGAGAGATTCGGGTGCGAGTCAAAGATAAGAATCCACAAGTTTCCCCTGAGTTGACCACTTCTCATCTAGAAGGCGACAAGCGACATAAACAACATTTTGAGGATTGCGCTTGTGTCTTCCATTCGTACCCCAGGAACGAACAGTATAATCACCTTGATAACCTAAAACAAGTGCAAGCTCGTCGTAAGTTAACTGCCATTTTTTCTTAAATTCTATTGGGTGCATAGTATTCACCTATTTCAAGTAATTAATTAGCAGAGACGCGGATATAAATTATCAAAGGTAAGAATCTATAACTTTGCCCTCAGCCGACCATTTTTCATCTAGAAGGCGACAAGCCACATAAACCACTTTTTGGGGGTTGCGCCTGTGTCCTCCATTTATCCCCCAACAACGTACAGTGAAATCATTTTCGTAACCTAAGACGAGTGCTAAATCGTTGTAAGTTAATTGCCACTTTTTCTTAAACTCAATTGGGTGCATAAATGTAAATTCCTCACTATTTTTAATCGACTAATCGACAAAGTTTTCCGGTTTTGTGACTGACTAGAAATATTTCTCTAACGAGCGCTAATAAATCTGAGCAAGCTATCAGGATAAAACCAGTCTGGAACTGTAACCCGCTTCGATTCAATTAGATTTCCATCGTCATCATAAAGACCACTAATTTCAGCATGGTTTAGAGGTACGCGACCGTTCTTTGACTTGCGCTTGATTTGGATAGTTTCGCTTTGCCTTAAATCATTAAAACCCTCAGCATTGCCAGAAGCGGCATTAGTAAAAGCATGAGAAATACAAACTAGATATTCGGCAGCTTTGCGAACGTCAGTAAGTGAATGTCTCACAAATTTTTTGACTGATTCTTTACAATCATCTTGCAGAGAAAGCTGTGTCAATTCATCCCAGAGTGTTTGAATAGGGGTGTCGTTTTCTGTACGGTCGCTCCAACGTTGAACAGCTTCATTCATTGCCTCACCAATAGCTAAATAATCGTTACGTTCGCCGATTAATTCTGGCTCTAAAGGTATCAACAACTTCCAAGCTTTCGCTCTATTTTTATGTCCATGAGCGTCAACGATTGATGTAATGTTCCAATCAAAAATCGCCTTCCTACACATAACAATTGATGCAGCAAAACTGCTTTTACCACTACCTTGACCCCCTAGCACCCAAACTGGTTTTGTTGATTCAATGACATCCCATAGCCAACCACCCTCATGATTTTTCAAGAGTTGAACTAATTCTTGGGCGGTCGTGCCTTGTGGAGCCTTAACTTTTTCACTACTGGGATTGATGTTTTCTGCGTCCGCCTTGCGCTTGTCTCTTCTGTTTTCAGCAATAGATTTATCAGCTACGGAGTCAGCGACCACAAACTGTTTTTTAGTGTTATCAAACTGTAAATCCTCAAGCTCTGACTGACGCTGATACTGTTGCTGCAATTCCTCAAGAGAGATATAGCGTTCTTGGACTAACAAATTATCAGCGCGTCTGTCGATATCCTTCTTATGTTTGTCTGATATCCGTGCTGATTCATGTGATTGCAAGTCGCGCTCAGTCCTAGTAATTAAACCTTGGCGCTTAATAGCTGTCTTGAAATCTTCCAGACGTTGAAAACTTGACTCGTTATCAATCTCATCTTTGGCAGCCCAACAGTAATAACCCATCCAGACAAAAGCAGGCGCGACTAATAACCACAGGCTAGGATTCTCTGATGGAGCTAAATCTGACGTAATGAAAGCACCGTCAGGGAGAGAAACAACATCATTAAACTGTCGTGACTTCCATACTTCTGTGAGCAATCTGTACTTGAAACGGCAGTATTTATTATCAAGTGCCGATTGTGATTTTGCAGGTAATTCATAATGCTTAATTGTGCGTTTATTCGCGGTATTAGGACAAAATCGCACTTCAGTAAACTGATAAGGGTGCGGTGTCTGCCCATAGTAATAAGCGCTGAAAAGCCCCAGAAGTAAAGCTGTGACAGCACCAACTTTTAGTAGCGGTTGAGCATTCATGACTTGGATTTATGGATGCCGTAAACCACACTGCCTGCCACCAATGCACCCACCACAAACACAATAGTTTTGTCTGATTCTGGCAGACGGTTAAAATCTTCTACAGTCGCTTTGATGTTGTCGTAAGTCTTATGTGAGTTCTGCATTGTCGCGTAAAAATCACCGATAGCAGTCCACAAAATGAAGCATCCGAATATTGTTTGAAAGAGAAATTTTATCGCCTTGTCCATGTCCGTAAAAACCCATCCTTCAGGAGACTTGTTTACGGTGAACTCCAATAAATCACGATTAACTATTTGATTAATTCCCAACACAATAGCGACCGCAGGCATTAGCCCCGCCGAGCCTGTAGCTATTACTAAATACTTAGCCAAGCAATAGGAAGTAACACCCCAGCCGCAAGATTCAATTCCTTTGAGAACAGCACGACTGCGATTAAGCTTTTCAATTTCCTTGGCTTTGAATCTTTTAATAGCTTCTTGTTCATCCTGGGTAAATGCAGTATCAGGATAATCTTGATAATCGAGTGATTGTTCGGTGTCCCCGTCTTGCAGTGAAGTGTTAAATTCATCTAACATTGTTCTTATGACGAATTTTGATTTCCCCTACTGAGCGCTAACTCGTAGGGGATTTTGCTATGCGGAATTACTCGAAAATCGTAGAAACAGCAGTGCGGAACGCTTGCACTAATTTGTTAGTCGTGAATGACTTACGAGGTACTAAATCAAGGTCTGAACCTTCGCCATAAGTCAATAGATGTTTTGCCTTTTCCGTTTCATAAGTCCTGTCAGCGTCTAGCTGTGCCTTTACGGGTCGGGCTAACTGCGATTTAGCAGCCGCCAGATGGTCAACTTTGCTCATGTGATAGTCGATGTAAGCCTTGAGCTTAACTAGGTCGATGCTTTCTCTGTAGCGCTGATTCTCTAGTGTGCGGTCGCTGGACAGCTTCAATCCGATTTCTGAGCGCTCATGACCGTACTTTAAATTTGCGATCGTTAAATCGGCAGATGTCTTGTCGAGAGCAATACCAGATGCGCCAGCTTGTTTGTAAATCTCTGCAAGTCCTTTGTTATATTCCTCAGTGCCTTTGATGAACGCTGACAGGTTATCTGTGATGTAGGGCATGATGGTTAAGATGCGTTCGCCCTCGTTACCCATTTCCCCTACTTTGGTCAGGGCGGCATCGTCACCATTGATGCAACCCATGATTAAGCTATCAGCAACGCCTAATTTCTCAGCCCTTGCCTTTAGCTTTTTACCGTGTTTACCAACGATATTCTTGATATGTTTCACGTTTTTGACTCCTGTATGTGCAACATTCCGTCATAAACCATTGAGAGAGGGGAGCCGCGAGTGCAATTATTAACGGTATCCCCACAAGCCCAATCAACAGATGTTTGTAAGTGAGTTTGCCGACTGGCTTAATCGATAATTCCGGCGAAAGATAACGCGAGGTCTGCAAACTGGCTTTTGTAATCCAGGGCGGTGGCCTCCATCGCTTGTTTAATTTGCGTCAGTTCACTGCCAGCAACATCATCCATCTCTGCCAGTGTCTGCCTGATTTCGTCGGCTTTGCGTCGGATTTTGGATACTTCTTGATTCTTGAATTCTCTTGCAAAGTGGACGAGCGCGTTAAAAATCGCCTCGTTCAACTCCTTTCTAGATGCGAAGGTGGAAGCAATGGACACTGTAATCTGTTTCACATCCGCCGCTTTCAGTTCAATTCCCGCACCTTGTGCAATATCTGCAACGAGGGATTGCTTTTCCTGCTCAGTCAGCACAATCTGATTCTCTGGCTCTTGCACGGTCAGCGCCCCTGTTTGAAGATCAGTCTCAGGCTGTGCATCTTCTGACCCTACTAGAAACGTTTCTTCAACGGGTTCATCAACTATAGATAATTGGCTTGTCGATTTGACTTTGAGATAATCAACGGCTTGACTCAATTGCTCTTTGGTTGGATTGTCAAGGTCATCACACTCGACAGCGATCGCTGCTGTTGTGTAATCGTCCTTGGTAAATCCTTGATAACCCTGTTTGTACAAACGAGCGCGGACATTGTTAGTAAACTTGTCAGACATGATGATTGCTCCTTAAAGGGCTAGTGTTAAAACTTCGATGGTTGCGGATTTCATTGTTTGCTTACGCTTGTTGATTGCCCATTTAGCAGCAACAAACGCGACAAGGGCCAAATCTTTGCTGTGATAGGTGTCATGAGCGCTGTAAGACAGACCGACTTGACTAAACCAGTAGTAACGGGTGCTTGATGGTACGTCGTCAAGATTGATTTTTAGATAGTTTGCCAAAGCAGATAGTGCTTCAATACCGCTATAGCCGCCTTCGGACGAATAAAAATGCTTGAATGCTTGCCAACGCTCCTCAAATCCCTCCCTGGTTGGACTTAACGCACCATAGCGCCGTTTAAGTCCCGC
>NZ_JACJSH010000063.1:0-36713 GCF_014698055.1 Nostoc sp. FACHB-133 | reverse complement strand
CCCCTCTACATAGCGCTGCCTTCTGGCTTTAGGAACTGCAAAAAGTATCCGAGCTTGTGTTCCATTACTATCATCGGCATCACTGAATAATTTACGAAAAATCCCCGGCTGGATTCCGCCAGTAATAGAAATTGCTGTACTCTCCGCGAAGTAGCTATCCGCCAGGGATACTCGATCAACAGAAATCCCTGCCCCATCCCAGAGCTTCAGCAAGATTTGCATACTCTCATCCTCGCCCTTAGAGAACTGCCCCAAAGAATTAAATAGCCCAGCTAATTCATCTCTAGACCAAAGTGCGCCATGCCCTTTATTTTCAGCCGAGCGTTTCAAAACAGCTTGGATAGTCGCTACTTCAAACATCAGCTTTCTTAAGATCGGTGGGACTGGCATTTCTTCTTCCTCGTCATGCTCTTTATCCCATGCCTTAAGTTCCTGCTGATATTTTTTGTACTCTTCCTCGTAGCGTGTCATTGCCTCAGCTTGCATTTTCCGTAGTGGCTCAACAACCAGACTATCCGCACGAGATTTACCGCCACCCGATTCCAAAACAATGGCTGACCAAAGCACAGATGGGATTTTGCGAGAACCCATAGAAAGATTAACTTTAGATCCTCCCAGCGACGCGACACTAGCCATTAACGGTTGCCAGATTACAACTGGGTCAACATTCAACATATCGCCGTCGTGGATTAAGTCACGCGCCAGGGGTGCGGGTAAAATAGCCTCCCAATCAATTTGGGTGTTATCCCATTCCATGAGCGCTTTAAGCCGCATCTCATCTTCTGGCGAAACCTCATCTAGCCTGACCCGTTCTCTAGCAACGATTTTCTCAAATAGCTTTGGATTAATCCCTGATTCAGTACAGAGTAAGTCTAATTTAAAACTCTCTTGAATATCGCTTAAATTAGAACTGAGAATACCACTGACAGCAGTGCCAATAGTCTTAATCTCTTTACCTTCATAGTTTTCAACTGTCAGTGGTGTCACTGCCAATAAGCTAGTGTCAGTGCTGCCAATAGCATTTTCTACTGAATCAGATTTTTCTACTGGTAATAATTGTTCCTTTTTTAATTGCCAGACGATATTATTCCAGTCATAGGAATTTTCACCGCACCGCACCCGGAGCATACCAAGCTGGGTATTTAGCTGGGAGCCGGACTCGTAAGCTATGACCAGCTTTGCTATCTCGACCGCTTCTTGGAGAGTTAGATTTTCTTGCGATCGCCGTTCTAGCCACTTTTCCCAAAGTTGGGAAAATTCTGCAATCTGACCAGCTAATTCTCCAGATGACACAGATTCATCTGCTGCCAGAATTGCGATCGGCTGCTGGGAATGATAAATCTGTGGGTTGTTACCAGATGCGAGTATGCGGTAAATCCCTTGCCACACGGCTGCTTCTGGCGTATCTCTCTCCACCAAAATAGTGTGCATTCCCTGGTCTAAAATTTGGGGAATATTGAATAAGTCACCTGTCGCAAAACGATTAGCTAGAGATACTATCGCACCTAAGTCGGCAGTCCAGAGGCACGGCTTTGGTGCGATCGCTGGGGATGCTCCATTTTCAGATCCAACATTAAAATTTTTGGCAGATTCAGAATTGATTTCTTGACTAAACATTTTTCTCTCCTATGGGCTGCAATCGTTGCCACAGGAGGATGTCATCGCTATTGAGTTTTTTACTTTACCCGTGTTCCTTGGGTTGGTGATTGACTGGTGTCTAGTTCGCACTTCTAATCTATAGCTCTATCTTGATACTTGGAACCAAAGTGGGATAGAGTTGATATAACTTTTTTGTTTCAAAATAGGAAACTATTTTGATTTGATAGACGGGTGGTTGTTGACAAACTCCTATAGGGGCGACATCCTCCTGTTTTTTTTTGACTTAAAACTCAAACTACCAGAATGCGGGGGTTTTTTATTAAAAAAATTACCTTGCAGATATATTTCAAACTCTGGAATAAAAGCACAGCAAGAGGTCTAAACTGCTGTAGACTTGGGCGATCGCCGCTTGGCTTGTGCCGATTGTCCTGGCTAGCAACTCAATGCTGTTTACTGGGGTATGAGTAGCATTCGCGCAGAAAACTGGGTTAAGAGATATTACATGAGTAATAGAAGCATTTTTAAAAGCTGAAACCCTTACTTTCTCGCTGAGTAGTGACTCGATGATCAGCAGAGCGTCAATGACCTTCGTTATCAAGAGAATCCTTATCTAACAAGGCTTTTAAGCTTAACTCGGTTTTCTGTTCCTATGATACTTACTTATACCCCAATACGATCTAGGCGAACTACGGGTTGCTATGGCGAATTGGTATGCGCTCCTTATTCTTTTCTAGTTGAGGGGGGCTTTTTTTGTACATTGGGCATATCTATATCATTTTTAGTTAACCAATCCTCAATAAGTTCAGCCGCAATATCAGACATATTCAGTCCTTTAAGAAAACAAGCTGTTTTAAATCTGTCTTTTGTGTCAGGTGACAGATAGACCCGAATGGATACTTCTCCTTGTGCCACATTACCCCGCAACTAATGAACTTATCCATCAGTTTATTGGTGCAGTGACGCATTAAGAAAAATTGTGCATTGATTGACTAATGCACTGATGCACTGATATCTTATCATTCATAGACTAAAAACGCCCAAAAACATTGTTAGGAGGTATTTCTGTACCGCTTTTGGGTGACAGAGATTTATTGTCTTTAAATTCCCGAAACCTAATGCTAATAAGCATCTCAGCGATTTTGTAAATTTTTGTAGAGGATTTTGAAAGTGCTAATAATGCAGCCAATCACGGTTGGAACAACCCAAAGCGTTCCAGCAATGCCTACGGGCATCGATACTGGGGCAGGGCTAGTCAAAATGGCGATCGCCGGAACAAGAGTTCGCATTCCTTCAAAGGTGGTGCAAGTGACCGACCTCGAAGATGATTTAAAATCCCCAGACGGAGGCTACTTTTTTTATCAAGATGGCGATCGCGCAGACCTGATTGGCAAGCAATTCTTAACAGGCTCCCTTGCGGATTGGAAAGCACCTACCACCCACGTCAGACTTAGTGATGATTCTTTGTTAAAAGTGGAATACTCTTTGCACACATTGCTGGGTGGACTTGCTACGCTGCCTTACCGCCATGATTGGAATTTACATTTGGTAGTCAGCATTCACAACGCCAAACTTTTTAAAGACGCGCTGATCAGCAAAATCAATGGTTCTCATCTTGTCACTTTTAACAGTAAGAATAATCAGCCATCGCTGGTTAACCTAAATGTATCTTTGGTTGTACCGGAAGGTGCAGGCTCTTACAGCTATTGCGTTGCAGCAAAACCAGAGCCATTAATTGACCGTGCGGCTCAAGCGATCGCAATTGACTTCGGCACATCGACAATCATCCCCACAGTTTTTGCCCCAGGTGGTGCAATTATCCACCGTCAGGTTTTGGAAGTTGGCGGCTGTATTGACCTTTTAAGTGAGATTGCATCCGACTCCGAATTAATTCAATTTTTGGGCAGTGGCAAGTCCGGCAATATCGAAACAATTCGCCAGGGGATTGAAAGTGGGGATTTTCAATATGGCACACGCGCTTTTAATTTCCGCAGTATTTATGCTCGTCACCTCACCCCCTGGCTTAAAGATAGGTTGCGGTTGGCATTTAAAGAAGTTGCAGAATGGCGAGATGTGGCGCAGAGTTTCGTTGCCTGGGGTGGTGGATCAGAAATGCCGGGAGTTTCCAAAATGTTGCAATCACAAGGTATTAATCCAGTACCAGATGGATGCTGGGCTAATGCCTTGGGATTGGAACGAATAGCCACGGGAAGATTAGCACGAGGTAAATAATTATGGCGGAGAATCGGCGGGTAAGATTGGAACCTCATATTGAGGAATATCTACAAATCCACGCAGTAAGAGTATTGGGAAAAGCTCCTGCTCAAATCACCGGTGCGGAGTTAACGACAATTACAAATGCACTGCTCTATGAACATAAATTAGCGCATGGATTATTGAAACAAATCCCATTAGTCAGGGTATTTAACTGGTTTACAGGGTTAGTTGACAATAAAACAATTTCGCCTTCAGTACCAGCATCATTGCCAATTAAATCCGAATCAGAAAACTATGATTTTGATGCTCAACTGGGGGATTTATTCGAGGAATCTGCATGAATCAAGATGAAGGGATTCCCTGATTCTACAAAGATGTATCTGTCCCCGCTTTCACGATAGTACATAAGGCTTTTTAATTATGGTAAAGCCAATAGAGTATTAGGGTTCTTACATCTAGCAACCTACAACTGCGCTACAGTCACCTTTCTAATCTTCTGGTGAATGCGTCGTTCATATTTAAAGTCCATGAAAAATACAGAATTTCAAGACACGTTAGCCCACACACAATTAGGAGCTAATGCGGAGAAGCTTGGCGGCTGGGATAACGCGATGGTAGTCGCAAATGGCATAGAAGATGGGGACATCAAAACAGTACGCGAAGCTGTAAAGGATTATCCACAATCCCACGAACTAGTGGAGCGAGTTGTTACTGTTTCTGCAAAGTATAGATAGAGGATTTTCTTATGAGTACCAACGCATCAAGCCTACTTGACGACATGAAACATTAGGTTTATGTGAGGCACTTATCAATCAAATTAAATCCAATCCGACCAAGCGATGAATATATCAGGGGCAGTTGATGTCTCCAGTAAAATCATGTCATCCAGAGCAGATAAATATATCTTCCCATCCTCTGTGGCTGCATTTGGGGGAGCCTTAATCCTTGCTCCAATCTTCCTACAAATGCCTTCAGAATATACAACTTATGCAAATAAAAAACAGTTAGCGGTTAGTGAAGAAATAAACCGTGACCGCATCCAACAGCGCAAAACTACTGCCGATTTAATTCAGAAAACTGGACTACTACCAGAGGGGAGAAGCTTGCGATTAATTGATTACGACAACTCGAAAACTCGCCCTCGGTTAAGGAAGCAAACACTTCAAAATTATTTAGCAGATGAATTGATTTTCGTCTACGACCGCAGCAACATTTGTGCGGGGAGAATTGAGAATCGTAAGTTTAGCTGGAAGGGCGACTCCTCAACAGCTTGTAAAAATGCCCCAGTAATTAATTCAGACAATTAAGGAAATAATGGAAAGTAATAAACCACCTCTAACAACATCAGACGGACGCACACCTTTAACCGCACCATCTCGCAAACCACAGAAAGATAAATCTGACATCTTTCATACCCTGGCTAAATGGCTCGTCATTTTAATCTCAATCATTCCCCGCTTTTTAGCATCCGTGATGGAGCATTTTTCAGAAGCAGGAAGCGTGGGTGCAATTGCACTTGGTTCTCTAGTTTTTGTAGTTGGAGTGTTGTTTACTGCGGATAGTTATTGGCAATCATTATTCGGCGGGGCTGCACTGTTTCCCTTTTTTGAGCAAGTATGGGCTGGTTGGTCATGGCTGCCGGGATTTACTTTATATCCATTGAGAGCCTGGGCTGGAATTGTTTTTAACCCAGCTTTTATTTTCGCTATTGCCCTTTCGTTCGTGATTCAAATTATCCAATCAGCCACAATTCGGAATGCTGCATTTGGAATAAAAGGTGCTAGCGGGATATCACCCAGGACGGTTGGGTTGATTGCGATTGCCAGTTGGACTTTCGATTTAATCCAGACATTTAGCAGTCGTAATCCCTTGCAGTTTACAGACCCCGGCGATATTTTCAAGTGCCTTGTCTATAACTTATTTTCTATTGTCGCCGCAGAACTTGGTTATGTTGTTTATCGGATGTTGAAGGGAAGTTAATTGTACATATTAGCGGTTGCATTCTAAACAATTCAGAGTGCAATCGCCTGACAATACCACAGTAAAAACATGAAAGATAAGCCACCTTTACCACGTCTAGAAACGCCTCAAACTGCACATATTCGTGCATCTTATCCCACAATAGAATATCTCGAAAATGGCTATGTCGCAGACTGGTTGAAAGAGCGCTGCGACCAACTTTTAGAACTGGCAAGGGAGGAACGTTCGGGCATTAATGCCAATAAATTAATATGCGGTGTGGTTCTGACAACTGGATTCTTTCTACACGCATTATCACCGCTAGCCCCCATTGGCGTAGTGTTTGGTCTAGTGGGATATATTCATGGTTGTTTTATTGATGCCAGTCGCACTGGTTTATTTTCGCCACTTCCATTCGTTCGCGGGAATGTCTTGGATTTAGCAGGGACTTTGGGGAATGCAGAACTACGAGAAACTTCGAGCAATTGGGCTGATGAATTTGAACAACTGCAACATTATCTTTCTCCCAGAGAGTGCAAGGAGTATGAATTTTTAAACAGTCATTTTGCACTGTTGACTGACTACCTGGCGCAAGTGGAACCGCTAAAAAGATTCCATGCATACAGATGGATACTTGACTCTTTTATTCAATTTAAAGCAGTCCCCACCCCGGAACAGGTCAACGCGCACATGACTTTAGTGCAACCGGATTTGAGAATTAACAACAACTTATTAAATGCGCTTGACGAGCATCGCGCACAAATTGAGGCATCTAGACTGGAGGATAATAAACCTAAATTTATTGAGCCGCAGCCGATTAAATATATTACTGACGACCAACTTTATAGTGGTAAGTCTGAAATATCTCTGCCAGCATCTCAAACTGACTCTACAACCCCGTCACCACAGGCATTAGTCAATATGCCATTGCCTCAACGGGCAAACACAATTATTAATTCGTTGAAAGCTAGTGGATTCAAAATTGACGAGGTTATTGGCTCTCAAATTATCGCCATTACTGGCAATCAAAGAGGCGGGAAAGGCACACTTGCTGGCTTACTTACGATTTTATCAGCAGCAGATAATTCCGCGTTAAAAATCGAATATTTCACGGCAGGGATTGATATCTATCCCTTTGCCTGTAACCTTCATAGTGCATTAGCTCATGATGGGCGAAAAGCAGACGAAGCCGATAAGTTGGTGGCACGGGAATTGCTGCAATTTCTGAAAAAGTTAGAGAACTCTGATCCGTACTCAAATAAAAATTTACTGCTCGTGATTGACGAGGCCATGAGGCTACTTTCTTTGTTGGAGGAGAGCGAGAGAAGCGAGGCATTGCAATTTCTTCTGTCAAGATTTGAGAAAACTGGTGTGACTTTAATTCTTGTGCTTCACGCATCTAACCTCACTTCAATTGCTGGAAAAGAAACCGGAGGATTAGCTGCAACTTTTAAGGCTGGGATTAACTTCATTGGTTGCCAAACTCAATCTGTGTCAATCGGCGCACTTCGCAAAATTAATGTTGCAAGCGGAGCGTATTTCAAAGCTAACCCTAACAACTTTGGGGAGCCGATTAGGGGAGGAGAATTAGGGTCATTACCCGAATGGCTAAAGATTAAATTGCATCCCGGCAACAATCAGCCCGACCCTGTACGTTCGCTTCTAACTTTCTTCCCTGAATTACAGCAAGACCACAAAGCTTTATCTATTCCTGAGCATGAGAAGTTGGGTCAGATAGATGATATTTCACGGCTGGAATTTGCACTAACAATCGACTCTAAAGAACTGACAGATACCCCCCAAGCTGAATTTGACATTGGAGTAAAAAAAGATTTATCTGACCTAGCCAAGCGCTTACTATCGTTCTTTGATAATGCCAAAAACAAAGAGCCGAAGTTGCTTGCAGACCTCAAGAAAAAAGATGAGCTTAGGCTTCTTGGTGATATTAGATTAATTCTTGCTTTGGGTGAATTGGTTGATGCTGGGCAACTCATTTTTGATGGGAAAGAAAGCTGGAGTAAACATGATTGGTAGTTCGCCACGCCACAGTAAGAACTACGCTGGCGAGGTGTGGCGGTGTGGCGTGGTGCTGTGGCGAGAGCCTGTGGGATGCTTTGCCAGTAAGCGCCACAGCTATACTACATTCAAAGGCGACTCTCTTATCTGTGGGAGATGTGTGGCGACTAATCGATGTTAGTAAATACGATTTAGTTGGTGTTGATTAAACGCAACCTTACAGTAACTCGTCTGTAGAAACCTTAATCAAGGTAATAGAAAAAATCATGATAAAAGCCATAGTTAAAATAATGTTCAGAATAACGACTGAACCGTTGGGTGCGAATTGATGAGTAATCCTAAATCTTTAACACCCCAACAGTTAGCAAGGTTGAGAGCATTCATTTCCTCTGAACCTCTAATGACTCACCAAGAATTTACATCAAAATGGGATGTAAGTCGTGAGTTAGTTGCAGAAATCTGTCATGTTGATATTCGCACCTGCAATTGTTGGTTCAGTCAGGGATTTAGCCATCAAGACCCCCAACTCTATCACAAGTGGTATTTAACGATCGCGGATCTTATTTTAGATCAGTATGAATATCTCCCAGAATTCGTAGGAATTCTGTTGTGTCCTGATGATTTTTAAAGGCAAAAATATATATTTGATTTTGGTTTAAAAGTCAATGATATTTAATCATATCTTCTGCCACCCGACTTAGTTAAACTGGCTTTTGATTTTTTGAGAATAATTATGTCTCTTACTTCTTTTCTAGAAATACCAGACGTTCGAGCTAAATTTAAGATGGAATTTAAAAAGCCCGACTTTAGTATAAAACGACAATTATTAGCACCTCTAATTTTACAAGGACATTCTCGGCTTATTGGCACATCTTTTGATTACCTCCAGCGCTTTTATACTCAATACCTTAACCCTCAAGCCCAGGAGGATGAAGGAGGCTGGGTGGCGGAACGCGCTGTAAAGATGCTAAAAAGGCGAGGAGAAAATAGCCTTTATGATCTTGGTAATGCAGCCGTTATAGAGGCTAGAGAAAATTACCAACAATTTTTGAGAACTGGAGAATTTACAGATGATTTAATCCGCTCTGCTTTACTCCTAGCAAAAATCGATCCACTTACCCGGCGCAGTGATTATATTGTTGAAAATCTGGAATCCATCGATAATGAAGATATTGCAGACTTAAGGAATTTAATTAACATTGTCGAGCCTAATGTTTTTAGGACACAAGGAAGGGTTCTTTTAAATCCTGACTTCGGTCCAGGCAGTCTTCTAGTTAAAGGAGCAGATGCGGATTTAATTTTGGATGATTGTTTGATAGATATCAAAACAACTCAAAAATTTACTCTGGAACGCAAATCATTCGACCAACTTCTTGGATACTATACTCTATCGGTAATCGAAAGACGATTCGACCCAGATATTGAACCGATAAATGAGTTAGGCGTATATTTTGCTCGTCACGCCTGTCTCTTTAAATTCGAGGTAAAAGAGGTAATTAATCCTAAAACTTTTCCGCAGTTCTTAATTTGGTTTGAGAAACGAGCGCAAGAAATATAGAAGCGGATGATAGATACAAAGCCGTTACACGATGAACAATTCTGCGGATGACGACTAGCCAATAAAGCCCACGCAAAGCCAAAATCACGTATTCATTCTCTGAAATTCCCCATGCCTTTTGGTGTGGGGAATTGTTGTTGTAGGGTTATGTCTAATGCAAATAAGCCCAGAATTTTATTCACCTGTTCAAAATCTTCTTCAAGTCACAGTGAGGATTTCTGAGCTTATCTTGGTATTGAGCCGAGATGCGCGAACAAGAATTGCTTAACTATTTTGGTATAAAATGTATCGGAAACTTTGCAAACTACAACCGAGGCTATAAAGTCTGGGGTGCGCGTACAGTTAGTTGTAGAGCCTGATAACGTGCTATGGCGCTATATCAGCGCTCGCTGTCTGATTAGCTACATTGAGAAATCAATTGAAATTGTTACTCAATGGGTAATATTCGAGCCGTCTTCCACCTTAGCCAGTCGGCACCAGGACAGACAGCAAGAAAAGTTAGGAGACAGGGGGCAGAATTCTCGCCCTGCTCCCCCTACTCACCCATCCCAGATAAGGAGTTGAAATATGGCTGATTTAAAACCAATACCTAGTAGTAGGTTTTATGTAGAATTTGATGGTGTTACTCAGAAACTGCTCAAGAATGTCGCTGAGATGAACTTTACAGGTCAAACTGTGGGACACGAAAAGCCACTTAAGCAAAATCCTAACTTCACTATCAATGTTTACTTAGCTGAAGGTGACATGGATTTTTACAACTGGATGAAGGCTACGATGCCAGAAAGCGAAGGAGGAGACGGTAAGTGGGCTGAGAACAGAAAGGGTGGCGCTATAGTTGCCTACGATAGTAGTGATACAGAAGTTATGCGCTGGAAGATAACTAAGGCTTGGATTAAATCTTACAAAGTCTCGGAGTTTTCCGCCGAAAGCAATGAATTGGCTGTAGAGACATTTGAGATTGTCTGCGAACAAATAGACCGCACAAAATAAAATATTGGCTAATGGCTAATAGTAAGAATTAGCAATTAACAATTAACAAATCTAATACTTGTACAGGAGTTAATTATGGCAAAAGCTGAAGTACTTTCTTGTTCTAAGTTTTATGTAGAGATTGACGGACTGACAGATTTAATCGTCAAAAAAATCAGTGGTATCTCTATAGAGTTGCAAACTGCTGAAGACCATAATCCTATTGATGTTACAGGAAAATCTGCAATTCAGGCGACAGTTACCGGAGTCAGTAATGGAACGGTCACGGTTGAATATGTGTCTACTGTTCAGGATGACAGATTGATAAAATGGTACACTGACTCCCACTCCCAACCCACTACAGGCGGAGGAACTACAAATAAAGGAGTGCTTAAAACTGGCTCTATCATTCTGTATAATCAGGCTGGCGAAGAAGCAGCACGCTGGAATTTGAAGGGTATTATGCCCAAAACTTATAAATCAAGCCAACTGGAGGCAGGCACGACTGAACTAGCTACGGAAACAGTCGAATTAGTGTTTCATTCCATCCGGCGTATCAAGTAATTTGAGATTAGTTAATGGCTAAGTATCGAAAAAATTAGGTATTAGCTATTAATAAAACTTAGGACTCTTACTTCTAAAAAGTGTTGAGAGAATGTGGTAGTAGTTGTAGCGACCTGCAATACTAATCGCTCAAACCTGCAATCAAGACATTTACAAACCAGGATTAAATGCAACTATAATTGCGCTTCAGCCAGGATTAAGGTTCTTGGCAACTTTTGGTGATCCTGGTTGGGGTAAGGCAGACGGCAGACGGCAGAAGGAAGAGGAAGGAAAAATTCCCACAATTGAAGCCCAGCATGGATTATAGAACATCTGCATCACTTGAAAGCCTTCTTACGATCGCCCGTCTTGGCCACAAGTCCCACGCTTGGATAACAAAACGTCTTAAAACCTTCTGCCTTCTGCCCTCTGCCGTCTGCCTTAAAGTGCGTAACCTTTCATCATCACCAAAATCTGACAAGAACCAGGATTAAATGCAACTATATCCAGGAAGGGTTGGTTGTTTACGAAGATGTGCGTCCAGCATGGCTGTACAAGCTAATGCCAAAGCCAAAAAATCCTAAATTGTTAGCGCGGTTGAAAGCGCTTCAATAGGAACCAAACGCCCACGGTTTATCCAAGGGCGTTTGGTTTTTATTGATCAACGTATCTAATCACAAAAAATATAGAGTGCGATGTTTCCCAAACTTGGGAAAATTTAGCCAGCACGGTGGGTGGGAATGGGCGTTCCAAACACCGATTTGGGAGCAATTGTTCCTACCAAATTCTTGACCTGACTTCTACGAAATAGCGATCGCATAAACGATTATCATGTAGGTATAAGGCTATCTTTGTTAGTTAATTTGTTGCTTATTTGTATTCCCGCGTGTCACGCACGGTTCCCATAGTCAAGCCATAATCTTTAAGGTATCTCAGACTTTCAGCCCTACTCGTATTAGATAAGCTTTTGATTCTCTACAGGCTTTGATTCTTTCATAATCTAGCCTTCTTCATATCTAGCCTTTCCGCAGAGTACTTGAGAGGCAGCTTACATCCCACTAAAAACCGCTTGATAAACAGACCAACAAATTAACAGATCACTACCAAAAATCGTGATAAAATTGGTAGCACCTACTATTTAATTTTCATGGTACAGAGTGCCTAAACTGATAGGTTTAGTAGTTCATAGAACCACGTCAAAAAACTAACCATATAGGCAAAAGTCACTAACTACTAGCTATCAACTTTTTACTTTTTTAGTCTCCTATTTCCTTATTCAACCTCCACTAACTTATCACTAATAAATCACTAAAACCATAAAGTTTACAACAAGCATCAGATACCCCGCTACATTGACTAATGGTAAGAAGGAATTGACTGATTCAGACTTGACCCCCAACTAAACCCGGCATAATCCCCAAAGGTTAACCCACTATCTAGCCCTAATTCACCAGCCTGATATGCCGTACAAAGCGCCTCCCATTGCCTTGGTTTAAGTTGTCCCTTGGGTGGTTTTTTAGGTGCTAATTCACCCAACCCAGCACGAGCTACAGCACGTCCAGTTGTGGTTAATTTAACCGAGAGTAATTCAGATTTACCCCGCACTTGGTAATAATTACATTCGCATAGCTGGCGACGTTCAAGTGCATGAAGAGTTGAACCCAGTCTTTCATCAATTACTTCAAGTTTGCCCTTCGTTGTCAGGCAATCCTCTCCAGTCTATTGAGTGTTTATACTTATTCAATGGATGCAATTATTTTTTTTACTATCTCCTTTCTCTGAAAAATTAGTTGTTTTGTACTACATTTTGAATTTCAAAATGGGGTTAATACTCTATTTATTTCAAAATGAGAATTGCTGGAGAAACTGTATTATGGTATCTTTAGTCCTATTGCGATACTTAGGCTTGCAGAATTTACCATTTAGAAGTCGAAAAAAGTCAACTTAATTAAAAAGGTTAGGGAATATTTATGTTGGATAATTTAAAGAAATTGATTGATCAATCAGGTAATAAGAATGGCAAGGTAGATTTAGGAGACATTTGTAAGATTAACAATCGCATTGAACATTCTTTTCATGAAAATCATAATCTTATTCATTATATTGTCCATTGTGCTGGCCACACCTTAGATCATCTTGAAAATTTTGTAGATCAGCATGTGCATAAAAATAAAGACTATAGTTCCGATTTTACTCGAGACCGCATAAATGATTTGAGAGATCAGTGGATGCGTCAAGATGAAGACTGGAGAAAAAATAATTACTCAGATCGCTATTCTAAAGATAGAGATACTCAGCAAGAAGAGTCTGATGAAGTTTGGTATAGCTACCCTGGTGGAGGTACTTGGAAAGTTTCTAAGAGGTTGTTTGAAGAGTGGTTGGCTGTGAATTTAGGCACTAACTGATCCCCCCTAGCCCCCTTAAAAAAGGGGGGGGAACCGAAATCAAAGTTCCCCTTTTGAAGGGGGATTTAGGGGGATCTAAAATTTTTGATACCGACAAGAGGACTTTTCAAACATCCTCTAACCCTGTTTGGCATAGTTATGGAGGCACATCCGATAATCAAGATGATGGAAATAGATAGGGAGCAGTATGATTTTGTTAGGTTCTAAAAATTAGGGGTATAAATCATCAATTTAATAGTGCGATCGTAGTGAAATAGCTGTTTTTATTGAGAATTAAAGTTCAATCTAAGAAAATCGCATCGCTTTCTTACTTCAGATTCTCGAAGTAGTTTGTGCAGGAAAGTTTCATGCCCGTTGAGGTCAGGATATCTCAGACTCCGCCATACAGCAGCAGGTCTTTTCTCCCATCCCACTCGCCACCGCGCAGCCTCTTCATCTTCTGCTTTTTGGTCAGCATGGAAGATGGCAGTAAGAGTTAACTGTTGTCGTGAGTTGAGTTCCTGCCATAAATTCAGGTGTTTACTCATTCTTTTGTGATGGGTTTGGTTCTGGTTCTATTTGAGCAATAAACGTGTCTAGGACTTTTGTTGCGGTCTTGTACTGTGGTGAGGTTGTGGCGACTCTTGACCTCAAGGATCTTAAAATGCGATCGCGGATTTCCTTATAGTCCGGTCTAGCATCTGGTCTAGTTTCTTCAATAACTTGTCTATCTTCTTCTGGGGGTGGCTGTTCAAAACAACCAAGCTATAATGGTTTTAGTCATCAATTACACATTATTAACATTTTGTGTAATTACCCAAGCGATGCCGTTCGCAGAGCGTCTCCAAGAGTTGGCGGCAAGCTACGCAAAAATTAAAGTAGGTGGCATGGGACAAGCTAAGGTATTAAGCAAAGACGAACTCAAGCGATTATTCACCGAGGGTTTACTGACCCCACGCGATCGCGCTCTATTTGGAATTTGCCTGTTCAGTGCTTGTCGTATATCAGAAGCATTAGCGCTCCTGACGACTGATATCAATAGGGGTGTTATAATTTTTCCCAAGGAGATCACTAAAGGTAAGCATAAAAGCCGCGTCATAGATATCGCGCCAGGGCTAGCAGCAATCCTTGAGGAATACCAGCCCAAGCCTGGGGCAATCTTCCCTGGTATGCGCGGTGTAACTCAGCACTTGACTCGGTTCATGGCGGATAAGATTTTACGCGATGCCTGTAAACGCATTGGAGTAGAGGGAGCTAGCACACATAGCCTCCGAAGAACAGCCCTCACGCAGATGTCGAGTGCTGGGATACCTTTAAGAGCTATCCAAGAAATCTCTGGACATAGCGACCTGGGGACGTTGCAGTGCTATCTGGAGGTTACGCCAGAGGAGACGCGCAAAGCTGTTTCGGTCATTGGGTTTTAGACCTTCAAAAAATCATATTCCCGAAATCGGGAATATTGGCACAGTGATGCCAACTACAGCGATCGCTTTTCCCAGATTCGCAACTAAGGGAATTGATGAACAACTCTTCGGTATGAAGACTAGCCAATTTCCCCGATATAGCACCAAAAATTGCATATCCCTTCGTGAAAATTCCCAATTCAAGTAAGCTCCAAATTTCATTCACAGATCGGGAATGGGTAATCGCCGCAGGGATGCTGTGACAGTCGTCTAATACCTTTTGTACATTTGTGCTTTTGTTGAAGCGCGGTTAAGTATACAATCCTGAAAATAAACAAAACTGCCAAAGCTATGCACATTAGTATTGCAGACGGACTCAAGAAACGATTCCATGCAGCTTGCGCCTTACGGGGGTTGAAGATGAGCCAAGTTGTGGCAGAACTCATTGAGCAATGGTTGAGTGCTAATGAAGTTTTATCGTCTGGTGAATTGAAGAGATAGGGTGAATCAGTCAGTCAAATTTACTTGTTGTTGACTTGGAACGATGTAACTTGTCAAAAATTTAGGAATTAAGGAGCCAGACCTGTGTTATCTCAAAGCTTCCACCAGAGGTTGAAGGATTTAGAAAACCACATTGCCTCAGACCAAGAATTGCTCAATGACTTTGAGGAAGAACTGCGTTATGCAACAAACCCTCGTGTAATAGGTAGCTATCGCAGGGAGATTAAACGGCAACAGGAATCACTTGCTAAATACGAACAAGAATTGGTTGAACTAAAGCAAGAATTGGCAAGCACTCCAAATGCTCAGATGCAGAACGTCGAAAGCCAACTGATGCAACTGCAACAGATGGATGCAAAGTTAAATGTCTTACTAAACGGTCAGGAGGCAATTTATGAAAATCAGAATCAAATACGTCAAGTGCTGTTGAACCGTTATGATGCAACCGAACGCGACATCATCGACATCATTACTCAAAAGTTTAATGAAACACAATTAGTTTTAACTCAAAACTTAATAGATGCACTGGAAGCTAATTTGATTTCGGAGCCAGAAATGCAACAAATGTTGGCAGTGCTGGAAGAACGTATTCCATCTCTCCCCCCCAGCCAGGCATCTAAATTGGAAATCATCAAAGACCCTAAGCTAGATGCCAAACATAAATTAAAGGTCACTTTGCCTATTATCCCAATGTTCGTGGAGTACGAAGGTGAGTTGGAGTTGGGAAGCGGCTTCAATATTAAGTCGGCCTGGGAACAATTAGTAGTTAAGTTACAGAGAAGGTAAATTATGGATTATTATAGTTACCTCCAGGAACAACAAGAGATTGATTTTTCTTTATTAAAGACATTAGAAGATAAGCTGCGCTATGAAGATAATCCACGTCAAAAGCTTAAGTGGGAACATGAGATTGAAGAAATTAAGCAAAGAATTCAAAAGCGCGAAAAGGAGAGAAAGGAAGAGTATATAAAGTTTAATGAAACTAAAGTTCACACAAAATTTGCTTCATTATCAAACATTCTTGTTACTGGTTTTGACGCATCAGAAGTAAATGCAGATTACACTCCATTACGCGACTTGTTGTCAACCAAGAAATTTAAGGAAGCTGACGAAGAAACTTTTAGAATAATGTTATGGGCTGTTAACCGAGAAAATGAAGGTTTTTTAGAAGAAAAAAATATATTAAATTTCCCTTGTCGTGACTTGCGTACCATTGACCAACTTTGGTTAGCAAGCAGTGGTGGAAAGTTTGGATTTAGTGTTCAAAAACAAATTTTGATTGACGTTGGTGGCAATACTGGATTTGATAACCTCAAAAGTTTGAACAATGCGCTTTCGATAAATAGCCTCGAAAGCGCATTGAAAGAAATAGTAGGGTTAGCCGAGCGCGTGGAATGGATAACCGATTTCGATGTACTGAAAAAAAAGGAACAACTCTTCTATGACCTTCGAGCGGCAAGAGGTCACCTACCTCATCTTTCACATTTAAAATTAGTAGAATGGATATTTGAATATGGAAACGAAATTCCGAAACTTGCGGAGGAACTACGCACAACAGAATTAGAATTAGAATTAAAAGATAAGAGGAATGAGGAGCTAATAAGTAATAGGAAAAGAATAAACACTAAAGAGGAATGGGAAGAATGGAGGGCGAGCAAGGCTGGCTTGGCTTGGGAAGAAAATGACGAAGCAAGGAAGAGGTTTTGTGCGATATGCGAAATATGCACTATCAAATTAAAATACTACAGAGAAGAACTAAGAAAAGCTAATTTGTTTGCTCGCATCAATATCTGTCAACTTTAACATATAAACGTTTCAGCTATTTGTAACAATATTTTTACGAAAGCACTTTCTACGAACCCATAGGTATTTCAGTAATTCCAATAGCTGGCACCGTCGTCAAACAACCGCATTGCTATCTTCGGGTCATAACAATTAGCCACTACAAATTGTTCAGCCACTTCACGGACAGGCGAATCTTCAAATTCCCATTCCACCCAAGGTAATTGCATCTGCCCCGGCGATGTCTTTTTACTTTTATGCTTAACAACTTTGGGCAGCAATTTACTTCCCCAGTGATAGCTTTTATCTGGTTTTGGCTGTGGTTTATATCTCTTACAAAACCCCCGATATTTAGCCGCGCATTCTGACAATGATTTACCCAATGCCAAAAATGCCGGATGCCATTGAGTTAGTCCATCATCGGTTAGCCGATCGTAAGTTCCATAATTACTAAAATCATAGAAAAATCCTTGCTGCATTCTGGTAGCTTTTGGGATTGGCGTGAAGTACCGCAGAGTTTACAATATTGGGAAATTGCGATAATTAACGAATAAGCCAATACCCACCGCACAGAGCCAAAAATCGCATATTGTGCATTAAATAATTAATATCCAGTTTAAAGAATTAATGCCCATTCCTAATTTGGGAATGCTCAATCAGGTTCCGGCATTTATGTCCCTTCGACTGCCAAAAAATAAACTTTTTTCGAGATATTTTTTAACCAATATAATACGCAATAAACCCTTACTGTGTGCCTCTTTAACCCCAATATGCTGATAACGGTATTTCCCAATATCTGCCACAATTAGAGCTTTTTAGCTTCAAACGGGAATACTAAATTCGTACAGTTACTTTAATCTTGAATTTACAGAAGGAAAAAATGGCAGATATAAACGTTGAAGCGCTGAAAAACTTTGCAAATAGTAAGGGAGAAAAAAAGCTGGCAGCGGCTGATAAAGATTTGGTTCAAGCAATCCAGAATCTGCTAAAAATTAGTAAATACTATACCGGAGAAGTGGACGGTATTGTAGGGAATGGAACATTAGATGCTTTTGCAAAATACAAAAAAGAACATTGGCTAGAGTATCCTGATACACTGGGGTCAACCACTGCATCATCACTTCTTGAGATTTTAGAAGAGCATCACGGAAGTACTGATCAACCGCAGTCAAGCAGTGGGTCGCAAAGTAGTAAGACAGGGCCATCAATGAAGTTGCCATCAGGGAAAATTGTCTTTTCTGACGAGCGCATTATTGACACAATCCCTTTGACATGGGGCGAAGTAACACACAAATGTACTAGGGTTCCTGAAAATAAACAAGTTGTTGATAATATTGAAAAAAATGCTCGTGTTTATGCAGAAGTTCGTGATAAATACGGCTCTCCCCTCGGCGTAACTAGCGGCTATCGTCCATCAGCAATTAATCGCCAAGTTGGAGGAGCAATAACAAGTCAACACCTTACTGGAAATGCTCTTGATATCTATCCTACGGATGGAAATTTAAAGCGATTGTATGATGTGTGCAAAGCGATTCCAAGCGTAGTCGGCTTAGGCTCAGGAATGCATAAAGGTTTTGTTCATATTGATGCTCGTCCCGGTGGTCGCACTTACTGGAATTATCCATAGGTCAGAGTAAAAAGGCACGAATATAAGGGAAGTCGTCGTCGTAACAAAGGACTAAAGAGCAGACGACATCGATTAACGCCTCATTTCCCCAATCGCCTTTCATACCCCGTAGCCTCCCTTGTGCTGTGGGTTTTTACATGGGTGGCGTGTTCCAGATATTAATCCCACCAACGGGATAATTTCAGAGCGCGGCGATCAGAAAATCAATAAGCGCGAAACTTTAATGTATTAACACCATCCTGCAAATCCTCATCAGAGACTTCAAGATATCGGTCTAACGCCGCCAATGTTTTATGACAACATAAGGCGTAAACGCCAAGTTGATGAGCAATGGTGAGGGTGAGGAGTAGCCAATTATCACCACACAACAACAGAAATCGCACATCCATTCTCTAAAATTCCCGTAGGCGATCGCACTTTCAATATTCATTCCGTGAGTTGAAGCTTACGCCGATATAGCGCCCCTTTGCAAAGTGCCGCAGGCGGCACTCTGACCCCAGGCGCTGCGAAGCCTCTCCCAAAATAAGAGCGATCGCCCAAAACAAGTAATAGTAGAACAAATTTAAAAATCATCAAGGCCCATGCAGCTGGATAATGGTCTGTGGTATTGGAAATTGCCATTCTCGATACCGCAGCTAGGGGGGAGCCAATGAGTAAAAATAGCCAGCAAACTGACTTAGTTATAGTCGAAAAATTAGAAAATTCTCTCAGTGCGAAGATTGAGACATACTTTGCTGGTGTAATTGACTCTGACCCTGATGTTTTGGAAGAATTGCTGAAATCCAAGAATAGTGAGGGAACCCGTAAGGCTTACCGCAAGGACATCACGGATTTTTTTACTCGCATGACTGGCCTGCGCCCTAACCGTGATTCTATCTTGGAATTTTTACACCTGGACGGTCACAAAGCCACGCTGGTAGTGACTAAATATAGAGCCATACTCGCGGAAGCTGGACTAGCACCTAACACGATTAACCGCAGACTTGCTGCAATTAAATCTCTAGTTGCTTTTGGCCGAAAGCTGGGTGTATGCAATTATGCTGTGGATGTG
This sequence comes from Nostoc sp. FACHB-133, assembly GCF_014698055.1. NCBI lineage: Bacteria > Bacillati > Cyanobacteriota > Cyanophyceae > Nostocales > Nostocaceae > Nostoc > Nostoc sp. FACHB-133. Next base: position 17,107 of record NZ_JACJSH010000063.1, on the reverse strand, counting down.
GACAGCATCCCAGTGCAGTCATACCGCGACACTAGCGGTTGTACAGGCGAGGAATTTTTGAGCGTGATCCGGCAGTGCAATCGCTCGACTTTGGCAGGGAAACGGGACTATGCTTTGTTGCTGCTGTTGTGGGGGAATGCTCTCAGAAGAAATGAGATTAGCACCTTGGACTTAAGGCATTTTGAAGGATCTAAGGGAACGCTATCAATTTTTGGGAAGGGCAAGCTTTCCCGTGTGACAATCAATCTGCCAAAAGTCACGGTCATTGCGATTACTGACTGGGTGATTGCCCGTGGTGGCGATATGTCATCGTCCCGTCCGTTATTTACCTCGGTTGACTTCCAAAATTCTGGTCACAGGTTAACCGGGGATGGCATTTATAAAATAGTTAAACGTTTGTTTAAACGGGCTGGTGTTGAAAAACAGATGTCCCCGCACCGTTGCCGTCACAGTGCTATCACTGCTGTACTTGAAAAGACTGATGGCAATGTCCGCAAAGCACAAAAACTCAGCAGACACGCTAAATTGAACACGCTCCAGATTTACGATGACAACCGCAACCGTGATCAACTGGAGATGTCTGAATTATTGATGGATGGGTTGGATTGAATCGGTTGCTAGACTATTGGTGAAGCGGACGGCGGCGGCAGCAGAATTGGAGAATGCCATGAATGTTTCAGCGCACTGGTTTAGGCACAGTAGAGCAAGCGTTTGAGCAAATTGAGTTAGAGTTGTCAGTTACTCAATTACTTAACTCAATTACTTATTAATAGGATTTGGGAATTAGAACTTAGAAACGGGAGAGAACTGCGCGTTCAGACCGCATATTCTTGGGGAGGGTATTTAGCCTTCTGTAAAAACGAACAACCACCAGATGAAAGCGCGATCGCTGATTACTATGCGGCGAGTCTAAGCTGAATCAGGTATTCCTTCTCCTATTTTTGAGTTTCCGGCAATTTGCTGAAGACAGTAATTTAAGGTAGAGGTTAGATTAAATCAGACTATAAGCAGGTTGCAGTCAAAATGATTGAGAACCTCAGCAATGTGTTATTAGGGATTTAGTTCGGCAAAAGGAAACAACAATGGAAGACATATTAAAAAAATTAGATATTATTCTAGATCAAAAAAATATTCTTAAATTTTTAGAAATTTTAGATGAAATACACATTCATCCACAATATGAATACATAGAAGTTTATTTTGGCTCGTGGAGAGGTTTTTTCCGCAGCAAAGATGGATTAATAGTTAGTGGTGCATATTCTGGTAAAAGAGAATGTAAAACCTTAATCGAAGGTTTAAATCAATTGGGTACTGAAGGTTGGAAGATTGTTAATTGCCGAACTAATTTAAGAAACGAACGCGATACAAATGAAATATATAATTTCAAGGAAGAAGAAAAATATAATTATTCTGAAAAACAATATGAACCATCATACAAAAAAGAAAATAAATATTATCAAGATAATTACAAATATTTCTATGAACATAGTTACATTCTAGAACGAAAGAAAGCTGCATTTTTCAATGAAGTTTTACTAGAGCTTCAATCCGAACCTTCAAAGAATTTAAATAAAACTCCAGTCTTTAATAAAACTAGAGAAGAAGAAGCATTAGATGAATATGAACACGATACGCTATTTCAAGAAGAATTAAATCTAAGTGCAAAAGCCTATGTTTGCCTAAAAATGGCAAATGTAGCATCACTAGAAGGTCTAGAAAATTTAGGATATTCTTCTAAAGCTAGAATAATGGAAATAGCAAATTTGGAACAAGAGGTGGGGGAGGAGATTATACAATTTATCGAAAATCGTTTTGAAATTGAAATTGAAACAGAAGAATACTAAACCCAGTGAAACAATGGTGAGCGCAGTTAGCATTTTTCTCGTTCTCTCCACTGGTAATGCCTTGATTATGAGCAATCAGTACCAAATTAGCGATCTCGCTCAACGACAGGGGAAAGATGCTTTAGCCAAAAGGGGTAGAAAGTAATACCATGAATGATGGTCACAAGCTATACGCCCCGGTTACTTTTTAGATGGATTTATCACTGCAAAACAAAAACGTTTCTTTTATTTGGTCAATCGCTAATGATTGTCTGCGGGATCTATATGTGCGGGGTAAGTACCGGGATGTAATTCTGCCGATGTTTGTCCTGCGGCGGTTGGATTGTTTGTTAGAGGAGACGAAAGATGCAGTGCTGGAAGAAGTGCGGTTTCAGCGCGAGGAAGCGGGTTTTACGGTGCTTGACTCCATCGGCTTGCGGGAAGCATCAGGCTATGTGTTTTACAATACCTCTGATTGGACATTAAAGAAATTGGTCAAGACTGCTTCTAATAATCGCCAAATTTTAGAAGCGAATTTCAAGGCTTACCTAGATGGGTTTAGCGATAACGTTAAGGAAATTATCGATAAATTTGAGCTACGCAACCAAATCCGGCGCTTAGTGCAGGCGGATGTGTTGTTGGATGTGCTGGAGAAATTTACCTCACCTTATATCAACCTGAGTCCCCACGATACCCTAGACCCGGATGGGCGAAAACTACCAGGACTGAGTAACCTGGGAATGGGTTATGTATTTGAAGAATTAATCCGCAAGTTTAACGAAGAAAATAACGAAGAAGCCGGTGAACACTTCACCCCCCGCAAAGTTATTGAATTGATGACTCACCTGTTGTTTATCCCAGTCAAGGATAAACTACCGCCAGTAATTACGGTGTATGACGGGGCTTGTGGTTCTGGAGGAATGCTGACGGAATCCCAGGATTTTATTACCGTTTCAGAAGGGGAAATTAAATCGCAGGCGGCGGTTTATCTCTATGGCAAAGAAGTAAACGGCGAAACCTACGCGATTTGCAAGTCGGACATGATGATTAAGGGCAACGACCCGGAGAACATCAAGTTTGGTTCGACACTAGCAACGGATGAATTTAGCAGTCTGCGGTTTGACTTTATGTTGTCAAATCCGCCCTATGGGAAGTCGTATAAGTCAGACCAAAAATACATTCTCGATGGTAAGGATGTTTTAGACGGTCGCTTCGAGGTGTTACTTAAAAATTTTAAAGGTGAATTAGAAGTAGTTCCAGCGATTCCGCGATCATCTGATGGGCAATTGCTGTTTTTGATGGATATGGTCAGCAAAATGAAGCGGCTAGATGAGAGTCCTTTGGGAAGCCGCATTGCTTCAGTTCACAATGGTTCTTCGCTGTTTACCGGGGATGCAGGTAGTGGAGAAAGTAATATTCGCCGCTACATTATTGAAAATGACTGGTTAGAAGCAATTATCCAGTTGCCGAGTAATTTCTTCTACAACACTGGCATTACAACATATATTTGGGTTCTGTCTAACAACAAAGTACCTCAGCGAAAGGGCAAGGTGCAATTGATTGATGCGTCAGAACTTTATCAAAAATTACGCAAGAATTTGGGAGCGAAGAATTGCGAGTTTGCAAATGAGCATATTGAAAAAATCACCCAGCTTTATTTAGAAATGCCCAATCAAGGTATTTCTAAAGTTTTTGATAACAAAGACTTTGGTTTTTACAAAATTACAGTGGAACGCCCTTTACGACTGGCGGCGCAATTTACACCGGAACGGGTGGCTACGTTGCGTTATGTGCCTGGGCTGCGTGAGGTGATGGCATGGGCTTATGAGCAATGGGGTGATGAGATTTATACAAAATTAGAGGTGCATAAAAAGGCGATTGAGGACTATATCGAGAGTGAAGAAATTTCTTTATCCCCCAAAGCTAAGAAAGATTTATTATCGCCCAAGACTTGGGAAGCACAATGCAATCTCATGATTGTGGGAGAGCGTTTAATGGAAGCGGTGGAGGATGAATTATCACTCGATTTTAATGTATTTGTAATTGCTGTTGATACAGCGTTGAAGTTGTTGGATATTAAGCTAACCAACAGTGAGAAAAATCAGATTTTAAATGCTGTCAGTTGGCGGGATGAGAACGCCGAAAGGGTGGTGAAGAAGGTACATAAATTAAAAGGTAATCAACTGAGTGATTTATTAACAAAGTTGGGAACCACTGAGGATAAATTACCCGATTATGGTTATTGGACTGGGAACAAAGCAGGGGAATGGGTTGAGTATGAATCTGATAGTGAGTTGCGGGATACGGAAAATGTGCCGTTAAAAGAACAAATACACGATTACTTTGTGCGGGAAGTGCGTCCCCATGTGTCTGATGCGTGGATTGCTTTGGATAAAACACAGATTGGCTATGAGATTAGTTTTAATAAGTATTTTTATCAGCACAAGCCGTTGAGAACACTAGAGGAAGTAACGGCGGAGATTTTGCAATTGGAACGTGAGACAGAAGGGTTGTTAAAACGGTTGGTAATTTTTGGGGAGGTAGAGTAATGGCTTTCCCGAAGTATGAGAGTTATAAATATAGTGAGGTTGCAGAACTTGGCAAGATTCCATCACATTGGAAAGTTCTTCGTAATCGTTATCTTTTTATAGAACCAAATGAACGTTCCTTAACTGGTAATGAAACTCATTTGATGATGAGCCAAAAACTTGGTCTTATCCCTAGTAGTGTTGAAGCTAAAACACTCCAGTCTGAGTCATACGAAGGAGCTAAACTATGTCTTAAAAATGATATTGTTCTCAACAGACTTAAAGCTCATCTAGGTGTATTTTCTGTAGCTCCTTGTAATGGCTTAGTTAGTCCTGACTACTCTATTTTTAGACTAATTAATTCTAAAATGGAGCCAAAATACTTTGAACATCTTTTCAAAACTCCTACATATATTTCAGAGTTAAATAGAAAAGTTAAGGGAATTGTTGTTGGCTTTTATAGACTGTATTCAGAAGAATTTAACGATATAGTATCTTTATGCCCTCCAATTGAGGAACAACAACGAATAGTTGCTTTTCTAGAGCGCACTACTGCCGAAATCGATGAAGCGATCTCCAAAAAACAGCGTCTCATAAAACTACTGCAAGAGCAAAAAGCCGTTATCATAAATCAAGCTGTCACTCAAGGGATAAATCCTAAAGCACCCATGCGTGAGAGTGGTGTTGAGTGGATAGGAGAAGTTCCTGAACATTGGGAAATTATAAGAACAAAAAATATTTTTCGGCTTGTCACTGAACCTGCTCCAAAGAATAATAGCGAAGAATTGCTTTCAGTCTATTCAGATATTGGAGTTAAGCCTAGAAAAGAATTAGAAGAAAGAGGTAATAAGGCATCTACAACAGATGGTTACTGGTTCGTTAAAAAAGGTGACATCATTGTCAATAAATTATTAGCATGGATGGGAGCAATTGGTGTTTCTGAATACGATGGTGTTACTAGCCCTGCGTATGATATCTTAAGAGCATCCAAGCCAGTTGACAGCAAATTCTATCATTATCTTTTCCGAAATCCAATCTGTACTAGCAAGTTAAAGCAGCACTCGAAGGGCATTATGGAGATGCGTCTTCGATTATATTTTGATGAATTTGGAAATATTAAAATTCCATATCCACCGTTTGAAGAACAACAACGAATAGTTGCTTTTATTGATAGGACTACCGCCGAAATTGATGAAGTAATCGCCCAACAATATCGAGTAATCGAAACCTTAAAAGAATTCAAACAAATTTTAATATCTAATGCCGTCACCGGAGAAATTAAAGTCTAAAGGGAAACTTTTAAGACTCCCCTGCAACTTTTAACCGCAAAATTGCCTCAGAGACTAAAATCAAACTAAACTGACCGTAACGACCTATCAATGGACAATTGAACGCTATCACCACAATAGAAGCAGGTATCTTTGACAACTAGCCCATTGAACTATTGCGCGGCGACTTGATTGTTATGTTCCCAGAACCCAAACCTCACGCCTAAAAATCTTACCCCATGCCAGCCAAAGACCTCTATCACGATGCTGTAAAAAATGCTCTGATTAAAGATGGGTGGCTGATAATCGCTGACCCTTACATAATTAAATATGAAGACGCTGAACTGTACGCTGACTTAGCCGCAGAAAAACCTATCGCCGCAGAACGCCAGGGGCAGAAAATTGTTGTCGAAATTAAAAGCTTTGTGGGTAAATCTCAGATGTACGACTTCCACAACGCCCTTGGACAGTACATCGTCTATCGCAACCTCATCCAAGTCAGCGAACCTGAATATAATTTGTACTTAGCAATTGACGACATTGTTTATTTCAACTTTTTTCAACGTCCATCAGTCCAACTCATTACCCGCCAAAACAACCTGCAATTAATTGTCGTAGATACTCAACAGGAGCAAATCGTGCAATGGATACATTAACCCGCTATCGCCATGCTATCCAAGAAACCATTAAAAAATACTATGAGATGGCCAATTCTCAAACCGCTAACACCACAGAAACTAGAATTAGCGATGGCGTTCCGCCCAGCGTAGCTGATCGGCTGATTTTAGACGAACAACGCGACCAATACCTGTGGCTGCGGTGCGGTTGGGATGGGAAAAAACGAGTGCAACACATTATTTTATACCTTCAAATTCAAAATGGTAAAATTTGGGTGGAAGAAGACAGCACCGACTTAGGGATTGTTGATGACCTGTTGGCAGCAGGTATCCCCAAAGCCGATATTATTTTAGGCTTCCATCACCCTAGTAAACGCGCACTCACTGAATTTGCGATCGCTTAGATACATAGCACACTCAGCTATAAAGAATTATCATAGGAAAAATACTCGTATAAAATATAACGGATTTCCTATGGTCAGCCAAACCAACGAGCAAGCATTGGAAAACTGTATCAAGACTGCACTCGTTGAACACGCTGGCTACCAAGAAGGAAACCCCGCAGATTTTGACCGGGAGTTTGCTATCGACCGGGAGAAGTTCTGGCACTTCTTAGAAACTACCCAGCCCGAAGAACTGGCCAAACTCAAAGACCGTCCCAACTGGCAACGGCTAATTCTCGAACGTTGCGATCGCAAAATCAAAAAAGATGGCATCCTCTCTGTTCTTAAAAAAGGATTATCCATCGATGATGCTCACCTGACCTTGCTTTACAGCCTCCCCTACAACGATACAAATCCGGCTGTTTTAGAGAACTTTGAAAAAAATATCTTTTCGATTACCTGCCAAGTACATTACTCTGAAAGCGATGCAGGGTTATCCATTGATATTGTGCTATTTCTGAATGGTTTAGCGATCGCCACGATGGAATTGAAAAACCTCTGGACGGGTCAAACTGTTTACCACGCCAAAAAACAATACCGCGAAGACCGCAATCCCCAAGAACCACTGCTGCAATTTAGTCGTTGTCTAGTCCACTTTGCTGTTGATACCGATGAAGTGTGGATGACAACAAAATTAGACCGTGAGAAAACTTACTTTCTACCCTTCAATAAAGGTTTTAATTTTGGCAAGGGCAACCCACCCAACCCAAATGGTCACAAATCTGCATACTTATGGGAATCTATTCTCACCCGCCAAAGTTTCACCAACATTATTGAACACTTCGCCATTCTCATCCCCGGTGATACCAAAACACCCCTTGCTCAAAAAAACCTTTATTTCCCCCGTTATCACCAACTTGATGTCGTTCGTCAACTCCTCACAGATGCCCGAACACGGGGCACAGGACAGACTTATTTAATTCAGCATTCCGCAGGATCGGGTAAATCTAATTCCATCACCTGGACGGCATATCAGTTAATCGAACTCTACGCCAAAGGTGCAGATAGTCCCCTGTTTGATTCGGTTGTGGTTGTCACAGATAGACGTATTCTTGATAGGCAACTCAAAGATAATATTAAAGATTTCTCTCAAGTAAAAAACATTGTTGCTCATGCCACCAATGCCCAAGAATTAAAAATTGCTCTAGAGAACGGTAAAAAAATTATTATTACTACAATTCAAAAATTCCCCTTTATCGTTGATGGCATTGAAGATTTGAGCAGTAGTACTTTTGCTGTAATTATCGATGAGGCTCACTCATCACAAAGCGGAAAGGCTGCTGATAACTTGAATATGACTCTCGCTAAAGAAGAGGATGAGGAAGAACCCGAAGATTTACAAGACAAAATTCTCAAAGCAATGTCTGGGCGCAAAGTTGGTAAAAATGCTTCCTACTTTGCTTTTACTGCCACACCCAAAAACGCAACTTTAGAAAAATTCGGTCGGCGCATGGCAGACGGTAAGTTCGTGCCATTTCATCTCTACTCAATGAAACAAGCGATCGAAGAAGGCTTTATTCTTGACGTACTAGCCAATTACACCACTTACAAAAGCTATTACGAAATTCAAAAATCCATCTTAGATAATCCCATCTTTGACACTGCCAAAGCCCAGAAAAAACTCCGGGCTTATGTGGAAGGACATAAACAAACCATTGGTACTAAAGCCGATATTATGGTTACTCATTTTATCGAACAGGTATGGGTGCCCAAAAAGCTCAAGGGCAAGGCCAAAGCGATGGTCGTTACCCGCAACATTGAAACCACCATTCGCTACTTCTTCGCCATCCGTGAACTGTTAAAACAGGCGAACGCACCTTTTAAAGCAATCATCGCCTTCTCTGGGAAAAAAATAGTAGACGGCATTGAATATACCGAAGACATCATCAACGGCTTCCCCAGCAAAGATATTTCCGATGAATTTAAAAAAGACGATTACAAAATCTTGGTGGTTGCAAATAAATTTCTTATTGGGTTTGACGAACCCCTGCTACACAGTATGTATGTTGATAAAAAATTGCAGTCAGTGCTGGCAGTGCAAACCCTATCTCGCCTCAATCGTTGCAACGATAAGATGGGTAAACAAGATACCTTCGTTCTCGATTTTTACAACACCGTCAGCAACATCAAAATCGCTTTTGACCCATTTTATACTGCCACATCCCTGAGCGAACCTACCGATGTAAATGTCCTCCACGATCTCAAGGAAGTTTTAGATGATGTGGGTGTTTACGAATGGTATGAAGTCGAGCAATTCAACGAATTATTTTTCAACAAAGCCGAAGCTGAACAACTCAGTCCTCTCATCGACACCCCCGCATCTCGTTTCAACGCAGAATTAGGACTCGAAGACGAAGCAAAAATCGACTTTAAAATCAAAGCAAAACAGTTCGTTAAAATCTACAGTCAGGTAGCCTGTATCATTCCTTATAACAACATCCAGTGGGAAATGCTGCACTGGTTCCTTAAATTCCTTATTCCCAAGCTTGCAGTTAAAAACCCCGACCAAGACCAACTTGATGAACTCCTGGAAAGTGTAGACCTCTCTACCTATGGCATAGAGCGAGTTAAATTAAATCACACCATTGAACTCGATGCTTCGGAATCTGAAATTGACCCGCAAAACTCCAATTTACGCGGCTACCATGACGATGCACCGCAAAGAGACCCCCTTGATGAAATCATATCCGCCTTTAATAATCGATTTTTTACAGGCTGGGATGCTACTCCACAAGAACAACGGGTAAAATTCATTAATATAGCTAGACACGTAATTGACAACCCCTATTACCAAAATCAAGTTGTCAACAACCCAGATGAACAAAATCGCCGCCTCGCTTTAGAAGAATTAATTAAACAAGCTATCAACAGAGAACGCAAACGCGAACTCGACTTGTACAAACGTTACGCATCTGACCCAGAATTTAAACGGGCATTTGATGCCAGCATCATGCAGTTACTTGCTCAAGGTAATCTAGATGGATTCCAGCAGCTTTTAGGATAGCAGTCAGCCGAGGAATAAAGCTAAAAAACTTTTAGTGTTGAGTAAAAACTAAATTAAAAAACAGGGACAGGAAATTATAAAATTATTAAATTGAAATCTTATTCTTAATCATTGAGATTAAAGATGACCAATGGCTTTAGCATAGTTGTATAGTTTAGTTAGTACATAATTAGCTATCTCAGCACGGCTAGTATTTTTTCGCCACATGAGTTCCAGTCGGACTAAACCTAATTGACTCTGACAACATATATCAGTTTTGCGAGTCAAACCTTCACCAAAATCAACTTCAGTTTCAAAAGAATCAATTAAATCACAGGCTTTCAATGCTCTACCAATAGTTTTATTAACTAAAGCATCATCATCTTGAGTAATTCTCAATAATTTATCAAATGCCTCCTTAGTACTATCGACTGGTTTTCTCCCAGGTATAGCAAGACCCATAGGTAGTGATTCAAACGCTTTGGCTAGGTCACTTTTTGTCAGTCGCTCCTCTGCTGTTAAATCTTGTTTAGTACTCATACCTCTTACTTTCATTTTTCCTTCAAGGTCTTTATCAGCATATTTTCGAGCAATAGCAAGTGCAGTTAATATAGGCAGATGAATAATTCTAACGTCTAATGTTGTTGCAAGAATACCAGTTTTGTCAGAATAAGTTTTAATTTCTTTTACTATATTAGCTTCTGTTGCAACCATTAAACGGTCAATATCAGCCGTTGAAGAACGTCCTCTAGTCAATGATGCAACAAAATCCTCACGATCATTCCCTGTAATTACTACAACCCACATTCGGCATTGTTCTTTAGCTAATAAAGACTTGAAACTCGTTTGATTTCTAAGAAGTTCCTGACGGAGAAGACTTAAGTAGAATCCAATAGTTTTAGCATTACTAACTAAGTCTATCGCACGTTTTTCTGAAATTCCTAAGTCTATTAGAGAAGCACCCTCATTTAGAGTGCTAATAGTACGTTTTGCAATATCTAAGTAATCTTTTTTTGGTGGACCTGTGAATTGATAACTAGGTTCTCCTACTCCGAGAAGTGAGTCAGAGCCTATTTTTAAAGCCAATTCTATAACGAACTTCTGAAGTTCATCAGTGTTGCATAACCAAACAACTAATGTTCTTTCACCAGTAGTAGACCGAATAAAGCTGTTAATAGAATGAATGTCTTTCTCTAATTGTTCTTGAGATAAATCTGTAAGTGCTTCTCGTCCTTCAATAACAAGTATTTGTATTTTAGTTAAGCCCACATCCGAAGTTTCTATAATTTTTAAACTTTGAAAAATAGAATCTTCTGATGAAATTGAAACTATTTTAATACCAGTCCGAAATAGATGAAGTGTGTTTAAGAATGTAGATTTACCAGAACCTGAATCTCCTCGAAGTACCAAAAAAGCACCTCTCCCAGCAGCAGACATATCAAGAAAAATCTCATCAAGCCGATTCAAGCTTTCGCTGACTGGAACAACAATACTATTTAACATATCTTGACCACGTTTTTGGAGAGCATGAAATCGGTCTGGAAGAAAAAGTGAAAAATGTACTAGTTGCTTTACTTTATTAAGAGGAAGTTCATGATTTGATTCAGTAGATAGCTCTGAATTAAATTCAACCTCCTCAATACCCTCAGCCTCCACATATAAACCTGGCGCGAGAACATAATTATTTGAAACAATGTCCTCTAACTTGGTACTCTTACAAAAACCAGGAATATCCTCATACTCCCCCGCTTCCTTCTCACCTCGCCAAGCATGGTAAATTTGGGCAATCCGCTTTATGTCTTCAACCGTCAATTCCCGGTGTACTCTGTCAAGTAAAACTCCCATCTTCCGCGCATCTATAAATAATGTTTCCCTAGTGTGATCGCGGAACTTGCCATTTTTCTTATTCCGTGCCAAAAACCACAAACAAGCGGGAATCTGAGTGTTGTAAAATAACTGCCCTGGCAACGCCACCATACAATCAACTAAATTCGCATTAATAATAGCTTTGCGAATATCACCCTCTCCCGACTGGTTAGAACTCATCGAACCATTCGCCAACACAAAACCAGCAATACCATTGGGTGCTAAATGGTGAATTATCTGCTGTACCCAACCATAGTTGGCATTACCTACAGGTGGTGTGCCATACTTCCATCGCGTATCTTCTCGTAACCTCTCCCCACCCCAATCACTCATATTAAAGGGAGGATTCGCCAGAATAAAATCAGCTTTGAAGTCTTTGTGCAAATCACTATGGAAAGTGTCAGCATTGCGATCGCCCATATTCCCTTCAATTCCACGCAGTACCAGATTCATCTTGCACAGCTTCCAAGTTGTCGGGTTGGATTCTTGCCCATAAATAAAAATATCGCCAACCTTCCCGCCGTGCGCTTCTACAAATTTCTCTGACTGCACAAACATTCCACCAGAACCGCAACAAGGGTCATAAATCCGCCCTTTGTAGGGTTCAATCATTTCGACTAACAGCTGCACCACACAACGGGGTGTATAAGACTGTCCACCTCTTTTACCTTCCGTATTAGCAAACTGCCCCAGAAAGTATTCGTAAACTTCACCCAAAATATCTTTTGAATGGCTTTCTGCATCTCCTAAACCAATCTTGGCAATTAGGTCAATGATTTCTCCCAGCAGTTGTTTATCCAGGGCTGGCTTGTTGCAATCTTTGTGTAATACGCCTTTGAGTGATGGATTTTCTTTCTCAATCGCATCCATCGCCTCATCTAGCAATTTATCAATCGTAGGTTGTTTAGCGTTGGCTTGCAGAAATGACCATCGTGCTTCCTTGGGAACCCAGAACACATTTTCAGCCGTGTACTCGTCGCGGTCTTCTGGGTCAGCATAGGGTTGAGCAGCGAGGATATCATAAAGTTCACTGAAGGCATCGGAAATATATTTCAGAAAAATCAGCCCCAAGACGACGTGCTTATACTCGGCTACATCCAAATGACTATTACCCCGCAGCTTATCCGCAGCAGCCCACAGGGTTTGCTTAAAACTTAATTTAGCTCCGTTACCATTTTTTGATTCGGTTTTTTTCTGACCACGCGCCACTAAAATACTACTCCTTTAAATAATCTGCGATCGCCGCTAAATCTCCATTGCCCTGTTAAACCGATTCAGCCTAGTTTCTAAGACTAATGCTTTGTCAGTATATCTTGTGTTGATTTAAGCATGATGAGATAAGGCAGTGCCAATTTTTTACTCTTGGTAACTTACAGTTATACTTAGGCTATCAATACTTTTTAAGTCATTACTGCATTACTGCATTACTGCATTAAGTAAATTATGCCGATTATCTCACTAATAAACGAGAAGGGCGGCGCAGGAAAAAGCACAACGAGCCTGCACTTCGCCTTTTGGTTATATGCCAAAAAGAAGAAAGTACAGATCGTAGACAGTGACCCCCAGAAATCATGTTCAAAATGGGTGACAGCAATGGGCAACCCCATCCCTGTAACTATATTGACTACGCCCGATGATTTGTTAGACAAAATTCCTGAGTTAGCTGCACAAACTGACTTCCTAGTGATTGATGCGCCACCGGGGTTGGCTGAAAGCAGTAGAGCGATTTTATTTCGTACCGATTTGGCAGTTATTCCCTGCCAGCCTTCAGGTTTAGACCTAGATGCTGCCAGTGATGCCATTAGGTTAATAAAACAGGCTCAATCAGTACGCGGTGGATTGCCAAAAGCCGCGATATTTATCAATCGTGCGTCTAAAGGAACTCGACTAAAAGATGAAGCAGTTTCTCTAATTAATAACATTTCCACTGCTACTGCCTTAAAAACGACAGTGCATCAAAGACAAGCAATAGCCGACTCTTTTGGACAGGGAACTACAGTTTTCGGTTTAAAGGGTTCTGGTGCGAGTGATGCTGCTGCTGAATTTGAACAATTATTCAAAGAAATTATTAAACTGCTGAAATGACAAAACGTAAACCACTAGATAGCGAGGACGCTGCTAAAAAATTTGTCTATGGCAGCGAAGCCGACACCTCCGATCCTCCTGTTTCACCAGCACAACAGAAACCCAAAAGAGACAAGAAGCTGCAAGACTTATTTGAGACTCCACCTAAAAAAGAAGCAACCGTTCGCCTGACGGTGGATTTACCAGAGTCAATGCATCGGAAATTATCCCTACTGGCTGCTAAGACTAGCAAAAAAAAGGTTGAGATTGTCAGATTACTGCTCGATGAAGCTTTAGCTGACGTTGAAGAGTAATGCAGTAATGCAGTAATGCAGTAATGCATTACTCTTAGCGTACAAAAAACATTTTTTGGCATGGTGATGCCTACAGTAGATGGGGCAGATGAATTTGGTAAGTTAAATCAAACTCTTCACTATTGAGCCGATTCCAGGCGTGTTGTATCCACTCCTCGCCGTTAAATATGCAGCCTTCCACATATTCAATTAAAGGATAAACGTCAGCCACAAGGAAGGCGTTGTAATAGCATTGTCCAATGTGAATGTGGGGAATTATATCTCTGAAGGTTAAGGGAAGTTCAGAGGTCTTTTTCATTCTTATGCTATATCTCCCCGTATAGATAACCTTGCTCACAGCAGTTCATGTAGGTGCGACTGATTGGCTCATCTAGATATAACAAGAAAATATCTTCATCTATGTAATCTACATATTGTTGTTAGTAAGTTGATTTTGGGTAGCTTTGGTATAGTCCCAGTCCCAGTCCAGTCCCATGCCAACTACGATAAATGTTATGACAAATCAAGAGCCGAATCAGAACGAAAAGACCATGATTGTTTGGGGGCTTTTGGTTGTCTCCATGATTTGTTTAGCTCCTTTTGGAATTGGTTTAATTCTCAGGGGTTCTTCCGATAATTCCAGCAGTAGTAACTGCTATGACCAAGCAGCCCAGGAAATTGCAACAAGTGAAGGTAACAAATCCTTGAGTCGTTCAAATATTGATCGATATCACAGCGAGTTGACCAGTCGTTGCCCGTGACGGGATGCAAGCACTCCACAACATCCCCTAAATCGCTTATCCACAGTTCAACAAACAATAAAATATCTAAGTTAGATGAATACAGCCAAGCAAGAGTTCAGATGGAAAAAAGTAGCCACAGTTGTTGGCATCGCAACATTGATTTTAATGATTGGCACTATCGCTTACGATCGCTGGCGGGTCAGCCAAGGTTGGTGCATTAGATCCAAGCCCGATGCCAGTCAAAAAGTTATGTACGGGGATGATTGCTGGAAGTGATCAAACCCCAGGCAATCCTAACCAACTGCGCCCAGCGTTCAAAGCGGCAAGGGCTGTATAGTAAAGACTTCACCCGTAGAGCTAATTACTCTAAACTGCCAGCATTTTCCAGGTGTGTAGAATACCACCAGAACGCTCCCATCAATCCAGATAACCTCCTTAATTTTCACTGTGGGCATGAATTTTGCATTGCGATCGCAGTGATAAAGAACTGGAACGAAAATTCCCGATATCGGGAAAATCAGAGTCAGAGTGCATCCCGCTCTGACAAAGCCTATGCATAAATCTAGGATTAGCTTACAAATAACCTTGGTTGAATCGTGCAAATCCTAATCTGGCTGACTTTTGAATGTAAGAGGATGTTTTAAAAGTCTTCTGCTCGGTAGCAAAACGTTTTAGATTCCCCTAAATCCCCTGATAAATTGGGGGACTTTGATTCTGGTTCCCCTTTTTTAAAGGGGGTTAGGGGAGATCAACAAGTGCCTAAAATTACAGCCAATCACTTTTAAAACATCTTCTTAAGATTTTGATTTAGAAGCGACTTGTTCTTGCCAAGTATTAACCCATATCATGAGAGAACCCCAATGGTCAAGAGTAAGTTCCGCCTTTCTGATGCTGTTAGTTACAAAGCTGATATCTGAAGTACTTTTAAATGAGTAGTACCTCAGAAACTCAATAAATTCATCCTTGATATCTTGAGGTTTGCTGTTAAAGATTTTTCCAGAATGGCGATAAAGCGGTACTAATTGCAATATTCCGTAAAATTCTGCAAGCTCCAATAATTCTGGGCGCGTTAACTCCTCACCAAGACGAGCTTTATCCGCTAGCTCGGCACCCCTATCGGCTTTATTGTCAAAATTTGATGACATTTGCGCCGCCGGAATATTTGTCTTCTTGAGTGATTGTTCTTCTTGCCTTGAAATTCCTTTTAAACCTTTTGAATTTGTGGGTTGATATGTTTTACTCTTATTCTTGTTTTCCGTTCCTTCTTGAGGCATTAAAACTTGATCTGGAAGGATTGTTATAGAGGGTTGTGTGTGTATGTCTGCTTTACTAAATCCATACTTACTCAAACTATTATTTATTGAAATCTTTAATTGATCTTTATTAGTTCCTAATTCATTAATTAATAAGGACGGATTTTCCGAAAATGGAGAATCCGAGTTCGGAGAATCCGATAATGGAAAATCCGTAATCGGGTTTTCGGTTTCTGGATAAACTCGTTCACGGTGACTAGATGATTGATGTGTATGTTTATACTGCAAATCTGGGGTTACTTGTAAACCTGGGTCTTCGTAAATATCAGTTTTGGATTTGGTAAACCTACCAGACTGATCCCGTTTCTGAACACGAGAAAAGTACCCAGCATTTTCTAGTTCTCGGAGTCCAGAGATTATTGACTCGCGTCCATCCGTGGAGTGTTTTTGAATATCTGAAATCCGCACTTGCCATCCAGGAGGCTTAGAAAGCAAGTATGTAAGTATTCCCTTAGCTTTAAATGAAAGGTTAGGATTGTTTATAATTTTTTTGTCAAGCGTTACATAAGGATTTTGTTTGTCGTGATTGGCTCGAAAAATAGTCATGATCTTTTTAGTATTTTTGTACCAATAAATTACCACTTACTTGGCGTGGATAAACACGAAACAGGGTATGAGTAGCATTCGCGCAGAAAACCGGGTGAAGAGATATTACGCTGCATACCCTTCAGCTTAACTTAGTGCCATTCTGTCAAGAAGTTCGCCTAACTGACCCGTAGCAAACCTAGATGCAAGCGATTTCACCAGCAT
This sequence comes from Nostoc sp. FACHB-133, assembly GCF_014698055.1. NCBI lineage: Bacteria > Bacillati > Cyanobacteriota > Cyanophyceae > Nostocales > Nostocaceae > Nostoc > Nostoc sp. FACHB-133. The sequence goes on along the minus strand of NZ_JACJSH010000063.1, from coordinate 416 downwards.
TGAAGTTCGTCAAATATTCCCGAAATCGGGAAAGTTTACTCACTCCTCTAATTGCAACTCCGGGCCATTCTCCCCTATAACTACACCATCAGTTTTCTCCACCCACCGTTTAATGCGATCGCGCAACGCCGGAGCATTTCTCCAGCTAGTTTGTTTAATTTGCAATACTCTTACCAGTTCCTCATGGGCATTTATTTCTGGCTCAGTTTCAGTGCCAGCAATAGCGATAAACTCTTGCAATGGCTGAATAATTCCAGCATTCGCAGCTGCATCAAAACTCATGCTCTGGGTGCAAACTATTTCGCCAGCATTAGATGTAGCGAACTGCAAACATAAACGCTTCAAACCGCAAACAAGGCGATTTTGAAACCACATTAACTGCAAATAAGGGGGGTCTCAAAACCACATTATTTGCA
>NZ_JACJSH010000062.1:0-37130 GCF_014698055.1 Nostoc sp. FACHB-133 | reverse complement strand
GCACATGAATATTTAATTTCCTGAAAGCCTTGTTTGATTAGGGTTTTGCTAAATTCCACTCTGATTCAGGCTCGTCAATATTTAGATGCGTTTGCCCTGGCTCTAAACGTTTTTGCTGTCCTCGAAAGTAATAACTGTAACGCCGGTTCGCTCCAAGCACAAAATCCTGATTCATCCAAATACTTTAAATCTATTTCGCCAGATGCAGCAGACAATTCCAGCATTTCTAGGTCTGCTTGTTTGATTTGCTGTACTACCGGATCTTGTTTTCCCTTATGACAAATCCAAAGTTCGTTTCCAAATGCTCCCCTTTTTTTTAGTACCTGTCAAAACCTGTCAGGACTTAATTTTACGGAGCGTTATTGTTCTAATTTTTGAGCTAACTGAACACTGTTATATGTACGTGGCTCAAGCTCCAAACATTCTTCTAAGAAAACTATGTCAGCTTCCGCCCACCTTGATTTTTCTCCCCGCCCTGGTTTCTCCCAAAGCCCCTCTAAGCCAAAATGTTCCCATCTATGCAACACTTCTCTCACTGTTTTGGCAGTCCAGTTAAAGTGTGCTGCTATCTTCTCTACATACCAACCATGTGCGCTCAGTCTAATTACCTCTGCTCTGTCTTTTACCTTCTGGGGTACATCTGCTGTTCTCAGGTTAAAAAGAGTTTTATCTTGCTCTCTAGTCAAAAATACCCTTAAACGGCTGCCCATATCCTGTTATCTTTATAGAAAAATTCTATGTATTTACTTATCTTTACATAGTTTGGTTTTTTCACCTCGTTTTACTTACTTCGATAATGAACAGTTACTGATAAATCAATTAATAAATCCTTTTTAAAATTGGCGAATTTACCGCCGACTGCGCGAACATTGAAAAATTACAATGCAGTTTGTTGCAATTTTAGATACATAATCTTACATCCCATCCAGCATAAAGATGAATGAATAATAGCTACATTTTTTATACTATTACTTTGGGAGTTGAAAAACGTGGCTGGGAATTACTATTACTATATGGATTTTACTTGAAGTTTAATAGTCCAGCTTAATGATTATCTATCAAAAGTAAATGGAAGATGATATCAAAGAGTCCAATATTTATAGTAGTACATTGTTAACACCTTTTCAGTACAAATTACTACTAAAAAGTCTGCAAGAAGATTTACCTGAAATGTATCGCCAGAGGATTCAAATTATGTTGTTGGCAGATGAGGGAAAATCACAAACGCAAATTTGTCGCACTTTGGGGTGCTGTCCTGCTACTCATCGGCAACAGTAAAACTACTGACCGCTAATTAGTTTCTTGTTTTTTAGGCTAAGTAATTATAGAATTTCGGTTTTTTGCAATGGTGAACTCAGCCGCAAAAAAGTGTCTACACTCTCCGAAACTATTATCTTTGTTTGATCAAAGCCATGCTGTAGACCTAATTGCAGTCTGCTGTTCTGTCAAAAGCTAAGAGATGATTATATGGGAATCCGATTTCATTTTTGAAAGTATACTGAGACTAAAATCTTTGGACAACAAAGCTTTTATCTGACAAAATTTTCATTAATCAAACTGGAGTCCTATATAAGACCCATATCTGATTTATGAACAATATTTCAAATAAAATCTTTATAAAACGGGCTTTTCAGTCTCAGGATATTTTCAAAAATCAAATCAGAGTCCTATATGTATAATTCCTATTTTGCCTACCTGACTCACATTCCTTAGAAATTATTACGATTAAAACTTATGATTTTCAAAAACAGCTTTTCTGAGCTAAAAACATCTAAAGTCGCTATGTTGCCATTAGAAGAAGAGTTGCTGCTTAACAGGTTTTTAATGGAACGTTTAACAGATGCAGTTTTCTGGATAACGTCAGATGCACAGATTATATACGTTAATTATGCAGCTTGTAGTTTGGTAGGGTATCCTTATGAGGAATTAGTATCTAGGACTATACATAATATAATATTAGACTTTCCGCTAGAAGTTTGGCCGAATTACTGGAAAAGTTTCAAACAACAAGGTTACTTATATTTTGAATCTGTATATAAAACTTTAAAAGAACAGTATTTTCCTGTGGAAATCTCTGCTACATATATGGAATATGAAGCTAAAGAGTATGTTTGTATCCTGATCCGAGATATCAGCAAATCCAAACAAGCTTCATTCAGATTAGATAAATCTAATCAAATACTAGAATGTAGAGTAGAAAAGCTTCTAGCTGAATCCAAGTACGTCAATCAGCAATTATTTCACAAGAGAGCAGAGTGCGAACGGGTAAAAGTAAAACTGGAGAATTCTATTTCGTTACTTCAAGCAACTCTGGAATCTATCGCTGACGGTGTTATTGCTATTAGATCAAATGGAGATATTATTAGCTCCAATCAAAATTTTGTCCAGATGTGGCATATTCCAGATTATATTAATACTTTATGCAATCATAATCAATATCTGACTTTTTCTAAGAACCAACTTAAAAATCCAGAAAGATTTTGCAGAAATGTCAATCAGTTCGATAGCCAAATAGATTTTGAAAGCTGCGATATTTTAGAATTGAAAGATGGGAGGTTTTTCGAGCAATACAGTAAACCTCTGCGACTCGCTGAAGAAATTATCGGGACAGTATGGAGCTTTCGGGACATTACTGAATCCCAACAAGCAAAAGAAGAAAATCACCGAATTATACAGCAAGAAAAACAACTTGCTGAAGATAGAGCGTACTTCATCTCTATGGTTTCTCATGAATTCCGTAACCCTTTAAATATTATCTCATATTCAACTAGTTTGTTGAAACGTCATAGTCACAGTTGGAATGAGAAAAAGAAATTACAGTATTTGCAGAATCTTCAAACAGCAGTTGAGCAGATAAACCAATTAATGGATGAAGTTCTTATTATCGAAAGTGTAGAAGCAGGAAAACTACAGTACGAGCTAAAACCGCTTGATTTAAATTTGTTTTGCCAGGAGGTTTTGGCAGAAATGAGCTTTTATACAAATCTTAATTCAGTCAACTTTATTATTGAAGGTGATTGTCAAGTTGTGTGGGTAGATAAAAAGCTATTACAACCCGTCCTCACGAATTTGCTTTCAAATGCTATCAAATATTCCCCAACAAATAGCAAGGTTGATTTACTACTATCCTACGAAGATAAAAAAGTTATTTTCCAGATAAAAGATCGGGGAATTGGTATTCCGGTGGTAGATCAGCAACAATTGTTTAAGCCATTTTATCGGGGTGGAAATGTGGGGGACATACCAGGTAACGGACTGGGGTTAGCAATTGCCAAGAAGCTTACAGACTTACATCATAGCCAAATTGATGTAGTGAGTGAAGTTGGAAAAGGTACTACTTTTACAGTTACATTACTCTTATAACATCAGTATAAATAATAGCTTTTTACAATTTATGACAATACCTCAAAGGAAAGTATGGCCAAAGTTCTGGTGATTGAAGATGAGACAAAAACGCGAGATATCTTTCTAGATAGCCTAGAGGCAGAAGGTTTTGAAACCATCGGTGCAAAAAATGGTCTTGTTGGTGTACAGAAGGCGCTAGAAAACTTACCAGATTTGGTGCTTTGCGACATTATGATGCCAGAACTTGATGGCTACGGTGTTCTATCCACTCTGCGCCAAGACCCTACCACAGCAATGATTCCTTTCATTTTTCTGACTGCTAAGGCTACTAAGGCTGAACTTCGCCAAGGCATGGATTTAGGAGCTGATGACTATCTTACTAAACCGTCTACGGTAGAGGAATTATTATCAGCGATCGCAACTCGACTGCAAAAACAAGCAGCTACGAAAGAGTATTATGCGGTAAATTTCTCGCAAACTATAGTTTCACCTTTATCTGAAATTACAAAATCACTAAATTCACAATCGATATTTCCTTCTGACTCTCATCTGAGCCAAGTCTTCGAGTACATTGAAGCAAATTATCATCAACCAATTAGTTTACAAGATGTGGCTCTTGCTGTTGGTTACTGTCCTGCTTACTTAACTGACTTAGTGCGCCGTCATACGGGACAAACAGTAAATCATTGGATTGTGGAACGTCGGATGGTAGCAGCACGTACCTTGTTACTTGAAAGTAACTTGTGCGTGAATCAGATTGCTGAAACGGTAGGTTATCAGCATGAAGGTCATTTTTTCCGCCAGTTTCGCCAACATCACAAGACTACTCCCCAAGCTTGGAGGAAAGCACAATTATTAACAGTTCAAAATTCAAAATGACCGAAAACGAAAAGGATACAGAGCAACTAAATTTATTTATGGGGATCATTAGTTTTGAATTTTATTAGCGCAGCGTTAGCGAGTCCGCATTCGCGCTGCGTCTCGTAGAGAGCGGAGCGTATCCCTGCGGGGAAGCAAGCTACGCGCTGCGTCTCGTAGAGAAGCGACGTGACGCTCACAAAATTCAAAATTGTTTGTTCAGCATCTCTTATAGAAGAGAGTTTCAGAGAGTTCCAAATAAAAAATAAATGATTAAGGACTGCTATAGCAATCTTCAATGATTCGTGAACAACGAGATTCCCGACAACTTTTACGAAGTCGGGGATCTGACTATATAAGTTAGAACAGTAAAAACTAAAAAAATGTGAGTCTTATACAAAGATTGTGCATTGAAGTAATTAGTTAACTTTCCTAAGCTGCTAAATATAAGAAGCAGTAAAAGAATTTTAGAATTGAAGCTTCCTATTTCAATACTGCTCGGATAAGTAGGGTAGGTAAAACTCAACGCCAGCCTCCATTTCTCCCCCTGCTCAAGAACTGCTTGCCTCAACCAAGAAATTCCAAAACCTATGCAGTATTGCTTCCTATTTATACGTTTATGTAAAAATTTTTATACCTCAACAGGTATTGCATTTTGAAAATGAAGCATTCTCATCGTCTTTTTTACCCTCCAGCTTGGCCGATCGCTGCGAAGATTTCGGTAGCATTGGTTGCGGCGGCGCTGATACCGATGAGCTTCATTTCCTATTACAATCTGCGACAGAGCTTAGATAGTGTCGAGGCTGGAGAATACCGCAAGTTAGAACTATTAGCTACTAGTGTTGCTAGTCGTCTTGACCAATTAATTATTGATATTCAGCGGATTGTGGTTCAAGTTAGCAGCGATCGCCATGTGGTAAATTTTCTCGCTGCTAAATCCTCTGGGGAACGAGCAGACTTGCGTAATGATATGCAACAAGCCCTAGAAAATATCTTCCGCTCTAATCCAGACTTTGATGCTATTTTTATCATGAATAAAGAGGGACGTGCTGTTGCAGCAACCGATCCCACATTTTTGGGTCAAAATTATGCTTTCCGTGAGTATTTCCGCTCTAGCATTCAGGGTAACTCTTATATATCTAGTATTCTGGTGGGGAAAACGACGAAACGACCAGGAATGTTTCTCTCTCACCCAGTGCGATCGCCCAGTGGTGAAATCGTTGGAGTCTTAGTACTCAAAATTAGGGGATCAGATATTAGAGCGATTGTCAATACATTGCAAGTAGGCTCTCAAAGCTATGCATTTCTAATTGACCAACAGGGAGTAATCATCAGTCATGCCGATCAATCTCTGCTATACCATAGCCTCATCCCTCTGCCCCCTGATATTTTAAAGCAGATTGCCGCTGATAGACGTTATGGACTGGAACAGATTCCGAGCTTGAACATTGCAGAGTTAAAAGTGATGGTAAAAGCAAAACTTGTAGGTCATGCAATCTATCGCTTTCCACCCCAGCAGATGCCCCGCATAGTTGGTTTTGCACCTTTAGCAGAACAATCTTGGGTTTTGGGAATCAGCCAACCCAAGGCACAGTTTGCTGCACCTTTGAACCGGCTGATTTGGCTGCATGGCAGCAGTGTGGTAGTTGTAGGCGGCATCACAGCGATAATGGCGCTACTCTTAGCCAGAAGAATTTCTCGACCAATTCACGCCCTCACAGAAGCCGCTCAAGCACTAGAACAAGATGATTTTGATTCTCATGTATTGGAACTCCGTCAGAGTTTGGCAAAATCAACACATAGTCAAGATGACATCGGTCAATTAGTGCGTGTTTTCTTGAAGATGGCTGAAAAAGTCAGAATGCGAGACCAAAAGTTGAAAATGCAAGTCCAAGAACTTCGCATTGAAATTGACGAAACTAAAAGAGCTAACCACGTTGCGGAAATTACGGAAAATGAACACTTTCAGCAGTTACAAATGAAAATCCAAAAACTCAGAGAACAGACAGTAACCGTCAGTGAAACTGAGACAGAGTACTACCAGAGATTGCAGAGTAAAGTCCAATCTCTGAAAGAGCGATCGCTAAATACTGAGGTATAAATCATGCCATCCGACGACGAACTGATATCGCGTGAGGAAGTGCTGGCGGGTTTACCTGCGAGACGAGCGAATACGCTACTGTTTTTAATCGAGAGTCGGACGGCGCAAATAGTGGCGCGATCGCTGGTGGAATTTTCCTTAACAGAGCAAGCTACCAATGAGCGTGATTTAGCTTTCTTAGAAGCCTTTGCTTTAGGAAATGCCCCACCACTCCACCCCACGATTCAGCACTTGGAACGCTACGCCAGTCAGTGGGCATCTCTAGTACCAGAAAATCCCAAATTAAAAGCTGCGATCGCCCATGCTTTAGGACAGAAATACGCTTTCACCGAGAAAGTAGTGCCTCACATCCGCGCCGCTTTGGGTTTGGATGATAAAACGGTACAGGTGGCTTATTCCCGCTTTTACAGAAAACAACTCTTAACTATTTTTGCATCCCAATTGCCACTGATTGAACAGTGGCGCTGGATGAGTGCAGCGATCGCCCAAAGTCTAGAATCTCTGCCCCCCTTTTGGCTAGCTTCCATACTTACAGTTGCTTTAGGGCTTCCCCAAGCCTTCTTAGCCTTGCCCATTGCAGTGGCCGATGTTGGGCCATTAGTTACCATTGCCTTTTTGCTGATTATCGGTACTATCAACATCCTGACAATGGCTTGTATGGCAGAAGCTGTTGGGCGTAGTGGTGACTTTCGTTATGGGAATTCTTTTATCAAACAATTAGTATCTAATTATTTAGGAAATGCAGGTTCATTTATACTTTCTATAGCAGTTGGTATCCGGGTTTTTCTGATTGCATTAGCTTGTTATATTGGTTTGTCGGTGACGATGGCCAGCTTTACACCCTTACCAGCACCATTGTGGGCAGCATTGCTCTTTGGTGGAGGATTGTATTTGCGATCGCGTAAATCTTTGAACTTCACCGTAGCCTTAATGGTATTTTTGGCAGTAATCAACGTGAGTTTGCTGCTGATCCTTTCACTGCTGGCATTCGGTCATGTTCAATTAGAAAATTTATTATATGTAAAATTGCCCTTTCTTAATGGTCATTTCCAACCGGGGATACTACAGAGGATTTTCGGTGTCAGCCTGATGCTTTACTTTGGCCATGTGTATGTCGGGGAATGCGGCAAACTCATACTTCCGCGTGACTCTAGCGCCACCTCCTTGATTTGGGGTAGCGTTGCGGGAACAGCTTTTTTGACTATATTGTTTTGCATTTGGGTGTTAGCAGTCAATGGAGCGATCGCCCCCCAATTGCTAGCAGGACAATCAGGCACAGCTTTAGCACCACTAGCACGAGAAGTAGGTTCCATCGTCACAGTTTTAGGGGCAGTTCTAGTCACCCTACTTTTGGGAATGGCTTGGCTACGTAGTTCTAGTCTCCTAGTCAACTTAGCTAAAGAGTGGTTGCCAGCCCGACCGAAATCTGTATTAAGCTTACCTCGCCAGCAAGGAATGTTAATATTACATCCCTCTGGAGAATCCAGCCAGATTCCCCATATTGGTTTAACCTACTTGGGACAATCAGATACTCAATCTAAGTTTCGTGTAGATATTCAATTAAGCGGCAAAGTTGACTCTGTAGAAATTGCCATCGCTGAACATTGGGATATTAAAGAACTATTCAATCAATTTCCCGACTTACGCAAGTGGGATACCCGCTTGGTTCTAGAGGTGAAGTCAGCTAACCAGGATAGAGCTTGTCTACAAATCATTTCACCCATGCTCTTAGTTTATGAAGGAGGCTTGAAAGCTGATGCCGGAAATTTTGCTTTTGGGCATCAGAGTCAGACGAAAAAGTTTTGGACAACCTTGCTCAACCAACGTCGCTTCTTATTATCTATCAGCCCCTTACTCCTAGTCTTCTTGTTGACAGAATGGCTTTTCTTGGCTGGTGTCCAATCCTTTACCAATATACTCGCCTTCGCCGGTATCCTTGGCAACTCCCTTGTTGGTGGTATTTTCCCAGTTTTATTATTAGTTTCTAGTCGGCGCAAAGGCGAACTCATACCCGGAGTAGTCTTGAAACTTCTCAATCATCCGTTGTTCAGCGTGGGTGTATACAGTTTATTCTTAGGCATCCTGCTCATCCACGGCTTATTTATCTGGGAAAATTCCCTGGCGCGGATTACTGCATTGTCCGTTGCTGCACTATCTTTAGGAGCAACTCTGGTGATGAAAAACTATGGAGCCTTTTCTTCTCGTGTAGTTGTAGAACTACGAGAAGATCAACACCTGGGAGGTAGTTCCGTATTCACAATCACAGCAGACGGACAACCAAAAATCGCCCAAGTACTTCTGGGATATGCCGATGGTGAACAACATCACCAAGCAGCCACAATTGAGATTCCATCACTTTCAGCCCTGCGCTATGCCACCTTTCTGTTACCAAACAAGCAAGAAAAAGAACTCAGAGTGTGGGCGCATACAAGCAACTCCAAAGTTGACTCCAAGAGTTTGCCAGCACTAGTAGTTCGCCAACCCAAAATTGCTGAGTGGAGGTCGGCAGAGGAGCAAGGGAGCAGGGGAGCAGAGGAGAGATTTGTACAAGTTCTTTCCCCCTTGCCCCTCCGCACCTCTGCCCCTCTGCTTGCCACCACGCAAAGTTACCTTGGCAGACTACTAGTAGAAGTCCAGAGTGGAAACAAGAATATGCAGTTTAACTTGCAGCTATCCAACGGACGAGTTTTGCTGCCTTTGGGGGGCGATCGCTGCTGGTTAAAATTTACGTTCCCAGAGTTAGCAAAATGAGGGAGCAGGAATTTTAGATTTTAAATTTTGGATTTTGAATTAAATTTCAATCCAAAATCCAAAATCTAAAATCCAAAATTGAATTGCCCAATGCCCAATAAATAATTAATTACGAGGTAATCTATGGCACAAATTATCGCAGTTCATTCATTCCGTGGCGGTACTGGTAAATCAAACTTGATTGCCAATATAGCAGCTACTATGGCACTTCAAGGACAACGTGTAGGCATTATTGATACTGACATCCAATCACCAGGAATTCACGTTATTTTCGGACTCAACGAGAATAAAATAGAACGCGCACTCAATGATTATTTATGGGGACAATGCGATATTAAAGACGCAGCCTATGACGTGACTGATACTCTAATTGCAGAACAAGGAAATGCAGGTACAGTCAAGGGTAAGCTTTACCTAGTACCTTCTAGTATTAAGGCTGGTGAAATCGCCAGAATTCTCCGTGAAGGGTATGATGTAATCCGACTCAACGATGGTTTTCAGCAACTTATTCGCAGCCTGAAACTAGACTATCTATTAATTGATACACATCCAGGATTGAATGAAGAAACCTTACTTTCTATTGGTATTTCCAATGTTCTAATAATTCTTTTACGTCCAGATAATCAAGACTTCCAAGGTACTGCGGTAACAGTGGATGTAGCCCGCAAGCTCAGAGTGCCAAAAATGTTGTTGGTAATCAATAAAGCGCTACCAGTCATAGATTTTGCAGACTTACAACAAAAGGTTGAGAAAATTTACAACGTCCCAGTAGCCGGAATTTTGCCCCTTTCCGAAGAAATGATGCACCTAGCAAGCCTTGGTATTTTCTCCCTACGTTACTCTGAACATCCCATCAGTCAGACAATTGCAGGAATTACCGATCAGATTGCTGGTTTAGTCGTTACTCGTTAGTTATTGGGCATGGGGCATTGGGGAAAGAATTCTTATAACTCCTAACTCCTAACTCCTAACTCCTAACTCCTAACTCCTAACTCCTAACTCCTAACTCCTAACTCCTAACTCCTAACTCCTAACTCCTAACTCCTAACTCCTAACTCCTAACTCCTAACTCCTAACTCCCCCATCGCCTATGATTCAACAACCATCTCGTACCGATATCCTCACCTATTTTGGAGCCATTGCTAGAGAGGCGGAAGAATTATTGGTATACAATCAAAACGTTTTTGATCACAACATATTAACTCATCCTCTCAAATTTCCCCTTACTCCTGAATTATATGTAGCTGCTTGGGAAGAATATGCCGTTGCAGCCAGAGTTATAGGAGTATTTGAAGCACTGAAACAACGACTGGTTCAGTTCCAATTCCCCATTAAAGAAGGTATCAGCCAAACTGAAGTATATCTGTCTGCCACTCGTAGGGGCGTTACTGCGGATAGAATGCCTGAAGCGACTGGTTTGGTTTTACAACAACCTGAAAAACTCCAATTAATACTGCATCAAAGCTTGGCTGGCATCATACCAGTATTACTAGCTGGAAACCGAGAGGACTTTCTTTCTTTAGTACAAGCCCTGACAAAGCGAAATGAACCCCAGCCAGTCCCTACCTCAATGGGAGCCTGCATAATTAGCGGTTTTAATAACTGGGATCGGATTCGTCAGTATCGCCAAAAATGGGAGGCGGAAAATCTTGCTAGTTCAGAAATTAATTGGGCAAAAGAATTTCAACGGTTAATACCACAGAAGCAACTTTATCAGGATAAGTTGATTATTTTGAGTGATGGCGCTTATAGCAACATTTCAGCCAGGGATATGGGACTTGAAGAATCCCAATGGCAGCAGCTATCACTAACAATTCGGCTGGAACATGAATGTACACACTATTTTACACGCCGCTTGTTTAACTCCATGCAAAACAATATCCTTGATGAGCTAATTGCCGACTACAGAGGCATTGTAGCCGCTACTGGGTATTATCGAGCCGACTGGTGTTTGCGATTTCTGGGGTTAGAGTCGTTTCCTGATTACCGAAAGGGAGGTAGACTGCAAAACTATCGGGGTAATCCACCACTTTCTGATGGGGCTTTTAGGGTTCTACAGGCATTAGTGAAAGCAGCCGCCGAAAATTTGCAGCGCTTTCACGCTGAGTATGCACGAAAATTAACTGATACTAATATTCAACCCTTGATGTTAACGACATTGACTTATTTAACATTGGAAGAATTAGCTTCAAAAGAGGCGAACTCGTTTATTCAACAAAACTTAGATAGATTGCTGAAGACTTCATGTGTAGAAACGCAAAATTGTACTTTGTCCCGCCTTGCTAACGTGTTTCTACAAGAATCAAAAATATAAAATTCAAAACAGGTATTAATTATGACAGAAGTTTTACTCAAAGAATTAACTACCAGTGACATTGATTGGATGATTGCGACAGGTCATCAACTAGAAATAGCTCCTGGCACTATACTTATCCAAGAAGGAAAAGCTACCGATTGTTTGCACATTTTGCTAGATGGCATTTTAACAGTTAGCATTTCTCAACCAGATAATAATCCTTTGACTCGTGCTTTTGCAGCAATCGAAGGTGGTGAAATCTCAGGTCGGGAAATTGCGAGATTATCCAGTGGTGAAGTGGTGGGAGAACTACCATTGATAGGTAATCGCCCAACCGCTACAACTATTAAAGCTGTAGAAAAATCACTGGTGATATCAATTCCTCAACAGAAATTGGCAGCAAAGCTGCAGCAAGATGTTGGTTTTGCTTCGCGCTTTTATCGGGCGATCGCAATTATCCTTTGCGATAGAATTCAAAGCACCATCAATCAACAGGGACGTAAAAACTTAGCACAAAGTCAACCTTTGAGAGATGTATTATTTGTGTTAGGAGGATTACATGATAGTGACATCGATTGGATCACAGCTTGTGGTAAAATGCAAAAAATTCTTGCTAATACTGTACTTATCAGTGAAAGAGGGCTTGTGGATGGGCTGTATATTCTTTTAGATGGAGCAATGTCTTTATCTATTGATGAGAATGAGCGTAACCCCTTAGCGCGTGCTTTTGCTACTATAGAAGGTAGTGAAATTTCTGGTAGAGAAATAGCCAGATTATCCAAAGGTGAAATCATCGGCGAAACACCCTTCATTGATGGTCGCTTACCTTTGACAACGGTTAAAACTATTGAAGATTCAATTGTGTTGTCAATTGACAGACAACAATTAGCAGCAAAGTTGCAGCAAGATATAGGATTTGCATCTCGTTTTTATCAAGTTATTGCAACTTTGCTTTCTCAAAGATTACAGGGAATGCTGAGTCAGCTTGGTTATGGTAGACGTGTTTATAGTAAAGGTTTACCGTTAGCTAAAGATATAGAATATGAGGATGAATTGAATGATAACGTTTTAGACCGTGTAGCGATCGCGGCAAAAAGATTTGAGTGGATGGTAGGACGGTTAAAAGTAAGTTGAATTTCTGAATAGAGAGTGCATCAGATTATTAGATAATAAAAATCTAAAAAATCATTTTTTATCAGAGAGTTAAAACAAAAAGTTGCGGCGGGTAACAACATTGGTTACTACAGAATCTACGAACACTTACTGCGGGGACAAGGTGATGAATGGGGATTTGGGCGGGGTTGCGGTGTTGGACTGTCTACTCTAGGGTTAGAGGCGGACGGTACAATTAAAGGTTGTCCTTCACTGCCAACAGCTGCTTATGCTGGTGGTAATATCCGCCATAGCTCTTTGCAAGAAGTCATTGAACAAGCTGAAGAACTTTTAATTTCTCAGCCCTTCCTTTTACCTCGCTCTAGTTGGCAAGATGAAGAAGCTTTTTTCAGAGCAGTAATTAGAGCTAAACAAGCTTTGGATATGGCAGAATTGACTGCCATTCTTTGGCAACCAAAAACTTCTTCAAGTAGTTAGAAAAAACACTGTATAAAATAAACTAAAATTTTTAGGTGGCATATTGATAGAGAAAGCATCTCAACAATTGCCACCCCATATTAGTACAACTTTAAGTTAATAATGTGTACTTAACTGTAACTGTACGGATCTCCTACTTCCTGGAGAATCTTAGATGAGTAACCATTATCCGTCACCATTTGCGGACAGCGATAACAAGCAGCTTTTCCTTCCTGCTGCCACCAACGGCAGTTAGAGCGAATCTGACAAGCTGGTAAAGTTTCCACAACAGTTGGTAACTGCTCGACGATACGCATAGCCAAACGACAATTCGCACCATCAAAATGCTTACAAGCATCAGCTTGGCAAGATGATGCAATCCGGAAAATTTCTGTAGGCTTAACTGAGTCTGATAAAATTAGAATTTCCTCTGTAACTGGCTGAGACCCTTTTAGATAAGCGATACTTGGTGCTTCTACAGTACCTTTTACAACACCAAATACAACAGCATTACCTATTTCTGCTTGTCCACTGGGACATAATGGCAACTTAGGCGAGTCAAGTACTTGTTCTAATAAATTAGTAGTCTCATTATCTCTTGTTTCAAATTCCTTAGATTTGGTACTTAGATTAAGAGGCTGATTAATATTTTCAAATAGGCTTTTCCACCCTCCAGTTTCATAAAGAGACTGAGACCTTTTCAAAGGACTAATCGTTTGACGTGCTTTAATAGCTCTTTCTTTAGAATAAAGGGTGGCATTTTCTAACTCTTCTGGTTCAATGCTCTGAGGCTTTAAGATATGTTGGTTGTGAGATAAAGATATTGATTCTTGCATAGAGTTTACTTTTATTTATCTATATTGAAACGAAGACTTATTCTGGCTACCCATTTCTGAAGTCATAGGGAATCCGAGTTATATCGAACTCCCTAAGTTGACAATTCGGATAGAACCTATTGAAATGACGTAAAAAACACAAAACTTTTGTAGAGTGTTGACTTGATGTTATTAATAAAGTGAGTTTAAGACTAAACCAATGGGGTGTATAATTATACCACCTGCAACCATCATCAAATCTAATTCATTCAGTTCATCATTGGTAGTATTAACTGGCACAACCAAATGTTTAACAGTTGGCGTATCTTCATAAACACAAATTCTTAAAGTATCGGACAAGTCTGTGCCTGTTACTTTTTGAATTGTAGCTTTGGGATTTTGTAGCAGTTGAGATTTGAAACTTTCATCTTGCCAAGCCTGTTGTATTACTGCTTGAAATCCAGGCGCTGATTCTGCAACATTACCTATCTGGGATTCTGACTTTAACGGTAAAACCAAATTTTTAAACTCTAAAGTATCCTCATGAACTTCAACAGTAATCGAATTGGAAATATGAACACCCATCTCAGCAAATGTGGCTTTTGGGTTAGCAATAAAATTATTCTTGAGTTGTTCATCAGACCATAAAAGCTCTAGAAGAGCTTCATAGCTTTTGATTGGATTTGTCATTGTTTGTTACCTTCATAATTATGCTTATATTCTGATATTAAAATTCCGAATAACAATGCACAATTTTTAGATAAGACTCACCTTTATTTTGGTTATTAGGTAATTTACAAAATATAAAATATAATATAGTTAAATTCTACCTCTATATTATGACAGTTGTAGATGATAAATTTAGCGAATGTACGATACTACCTGATAATAAATTAGATAGAGGTGTTTTGGAGTACATGGGGATCGCGGGGAAGAGATTTGATTGGATGCTGGGTTTCGTTACTCAACCTAATCTGCGCCAGGTTTAGTTTTTAAACTTAACTGAAACGTATTGGATTATAAGCACGCCTCTTCACAGTAATTTTTTATCAAAAAATAGTGTAGTCTTGAGCAAAAAAAACTGTATTGTTATCACCTATCTGACACGCTATTCTCTGAGAATAGAATTGAGTTGCAAGTAGCAGCAAGTAGTCAAACAATAATCAAAGGAATTTGCAAGTATGACTAGCGAAATTAATCGTGATGAGCAGTTAATTGTCCGTGCTTGGGAAGATCAAGAATTTAAGCAAGAGTTGTTAAGCAACCCTAAAGCGGTGATTGAACGTGAACTAGGTGAAAAGTTTCCAGAAGAAGTTGAAGTAAGGATGCTTGCAGAAACAGCTAATATCCGTTACCTAATTCTGCCTCCAGCTAATATAGCCCCAGAAAAACGTCAAGAAGTAGTGAAACTAATTCGAGAAAGTGAAACAGGTGCTTTGACAGAGTTAAAAATTCGCTCCGTTGAAGATAATACCTTCAGACAGATGCTACTCAATAAACCCAATACTGTTATTGAGCATGAGCTTGGCATAGACACTCTAGAAGGAATAGATATCAGGGTAGTAGAAGAAGAGAGGAATATCAGATACTTAATATTACCTTGGCATCCTGAATTACTTGAAAGTGGAGAACTTTCTGAGGAAGCTTTAGAAGCTGTTGCAGGTGGTATATGTTGGATATCAAGCATCCATGTTAGCTTATAATGTTAACTTTAGGTAGGTAGTTTCAGTCAACTTTATTTAGAGTTGGATCAACACATGGTTAATATATAAATACTAACCATGTGTTCTGTAGGTTCTACTATATCTGGCTTTAAATTTTAATTCTAGCCATTCTCGGTTATTTTATACTATTTAAAACGGCTTAAAAATGAGATTTTCAAATGAATCTATCGTTGAAATTATATGTAAATCTAGTTTTATTGTCGAGCGTAAGCGGCAAAATTTTATTTTTAATGGCTCCTCCCAAAATAATTTTATTATTACTTCTAGACTTGAAAAATGGTGTCAGCGTGTCGCTCATGGAAATTGGCAAGAATTTGAGAAGTATCTAGCTTGGGAGGGACTAGATTTAAATACTCTCCATACTGTACTAGTAACTTTTTCTAAAACCGATGATAACTTTTCATTATGCTCAGTTCTGGATTCACTACCAGCTTGGGCAGAAACTTTAAAATTAGTCATACAAACTGCAGATGAAATTTATGCAGAAATTTTAGATAAAAATAACATTAGCAATTATTTCTGTTTAGATACCCAACAATTGGTACCTTTTGAAGAGCTTCTTTTGCCTTTCATTCAAGTTGCAAGGCAAAAATTAGTTGAACATAAGAGTTCCAACTATTCTTTGCTTTTGAAAACAGCCCACAATATTCTAGAACGCGGTCTTCTAAAACAGTTATCAACCCTTGCTTCTCCAGCGATGGAATTGCAGTTCTCAAGTTTTCGTCACTTTCAAAAATCATCTCTAACTCATCTGCTCAAACCCAATCAAGATAATTTATATAAGGAGCAGTACGAAGCATTTATCAGAAGTATGCTAAGTGGAAAACTGATATCATTTTTCCAAGAATATACTGTTCTAGCCCGATTATTGGCAGTAGCAACAGATTTATGGGTGGATGCCACAGGAGAGTTTATCCAGAGATTAGCATCAGACTGGTCAAAAACTCAGGAATATTTTCAGCCTGAACAAGAATTAGGTCAGGTAACTTATGTTGAACCTGCACTTTCAGATCCTCATAATAACGGACAAAGTGTGATTGCTATTGAGTTTACCTCTGGTCTAAAACTGATTTATAAGCCTAAAGATTTAGGAACAGAGCAGGCTTATTTTAAATTACTAGAATGGTGTAATAACCAAAATAAACTATTGCCATTTAAGCTACTTCGAGTTTTAAATTTTTCAACTCATGGGTGGGTTGAATTTGTTGAACATTTACCCTGCAAAAATACTGAAGAAGCCAAACATTACTATCAGCGATCAGGGATGCTTTTATGCTTGGTTCATGTACTTAAAGGAACTGACTGTAATGCAGGGAATATTATTGCTTGTGGTGAACATCCAGTATTGATAGATGAAGAAACACTTTTGCATCATCGACTTGAAGAAGAAGAAAAACAGGAAGAAGAAGCGGAAATTCAATCAGTAGTCAATCAACATCTGTGGAATTCTGTTTTAAGAACCGGATTTTTACCGCAGTGGCATTTGGGAAATGACAAGCAGGCTGCCTATGATCTCAGTGGTCTGGGTGCAGTAGATGATAATGTACCTTCGCTAAATGGGGTAAAGTTGCTTCCAGAAGATTACGTTGAAGATATTCTTACTGGCTTTCGGCAGATGTACCAGTTTTTAATGGATTACCGCGATGCTATTTTAGCCACAGATGGCCCTCTAGCTCCATTAGCTCAACAAAAGGTACGCTTTATCTTTCGCAACACTTCAGTTTATGATGCCCTACTTCAAAAAATTCGTCACCCTAAATTTCTTCGAGATGGTGCTGATTTTAGTATTGAATTTGAGATTCTGAGCAGACCTTTACTGATATCTGACTCAAAACCATTTTTTTGGGATCTACTACGGGTAGAAAAACAAGCCTTATCTCAACTAGATGTTCCCTACTTCAGTGCTTACACAGATAGTAATTCACTAAACCTATCTTCTAATCAAACTATCGATAACTTTTTTAAAGAGCCTAGCTATGATTTAGTTGTCTCCTATCTCAAACAGCTAAATGATGCTGATTTAGAAAGGGAAATCGGCTTTATTCGGAGTTCATTATGTTCCCGAATGATGCCACAGATGCACACTTTACCTCTGTCTGTGAAATCCGATGTCAATCTTGTGTCTATGACTACCTTAACACGAGAAGAAATTATGGGAACCGTAAAGACAATTGCGGCAGAGGTTAAACAGCAAGCGATCTGCGCTAATGATGACAGTAAAACATGGATTGCACTCGCATATCGTCCGGAAGCACAGAAGTACCAATTGCAGGCGATGAATTATGGCTTATATGACGGTTCTTGCGGTGTAGCTCTATTTCTTGCGGCTTTGGAAAAAGTTACGGGGGGTTCTGGATTTCGGGAATTAATATTAGGAGTTTTGAAATCTATCCACCAAAATTTTAAGCAACCAAAGCTTAGTCAGAGAATTGTCAAAAAAATTGGCATTGGGGGAGGTTTGGGTTTAGGCTCAATTATTTATACGTTGGTTCGCAGTAGTGAGTTTCTTGATGAACCAAATTTGTTGAAAGATGCTAAACACATAGCTTCCTTGATTACGCCAGAGCTTGTTGCTGCTGATAAAAAGTTTGATATTATTTTTGGATCTGCTGGAGCAATTCTAGGATTGTTAGCTCTGTATAAAACTTCTGGTGATTTAATAACTTTAGAAAAGGCAATAAGTTGCGGTTATCATTTATTAAATCATCGAGTGGAGAGCGATTCGAGATACAAAGCATGGGCAACTCTTAATGGAAACTTATTAACGGGAATGTCTCACGGTGCATCAGGAATTGCTTACGCTTTAATACAACTCTATACAGTGACCAAGGAGCCAATCTTTAGAGAAGCTGCTGAAGAAGCAATATCCTATGAGAAGAGCGTCTTTTCCTCACAGGCGAACAACTGGCCGGATTTTAGGGTGTCTACAAATTATAATGGATCTTCTACTTTTGCAGATACTTGGTGCAATGGCGCTTCTGGTATTGGTCTGGCTCGTTTAGGCGGTTTGGCAATTCTCGACACTGATGACATTCGGCAAGATATTGAAATCGCTTTACAGACCACGTTAAATTGTAGCTTGGATGGAATAGACCACCTTTGCTGTGGTACTTTTGGCAGAATTGAGTTTTTGCTAGCAGCATCTAGGCAACTATCGAGGATGGATTTATTAGAAACTGCTCAAGAGCAGGCAGCTTGGGTTGTTGCTAGAGCAAAAAAAGTTGGTTCTTTTTCTCTCATGCCAGGTTTTAACAAAAATGTTTATCTGCCTGGTTTCTTTCAAGGAATCACTGGTATTGGCTACGAGCTTTTGAGGTTAACTTATCCAGATTTACTTCCTTCGGTATTACTATGGGAATAAAGCTGGATTGTCATTCTGTACATTAAAGTTTCAATGTGTGTAGAGACCAAAATAATTGTGTCTCTACACATCCGTGAGTTATTTTCAAGTTAGCTAAGACTTGGCATGATCTTAGATGTTGGATGAATACCGAGTAGAGGTAAGAATTGTTTCGGAAGGTATTGACAATTAGCTGCCTCTTGAGCAACTTCTAGCTTGAATAAATTAGAGCCTGAGAAATCAAGGTCGTCGCACAGACAAATCAAATCGATCACAGTTGCATACCAAAGCAAGGGGGTGTCGCTACGTCTTTCAGCAAGGAATGGGGATGCTTGTTTTAAAAAAGTTTCAATATTATTACTCACAAATGCCTGTTTAACTATAAACCAAGCTTCCGATTGCGAGTCGTAATGCCTGTTATCATCAGTTGTTAACTGCATCTGTGCGGAGATAATACCGAATAATTCATTAGCAAGCTGACCTTTTTTACCTGTCAATATCAGAGCAACTTCATTGGTAACCTGGGTAAACATGGCAGCAACGAGTTCTGAGGATTGACACATCAGACGCTTACGATTTGCAATACCTAAAATTGGCAGAATATCCAACGATCCTTTAAGGTAGCTAAGAAGTTGAGAAGCAAGATCAATCGCTCTATTAAAACAATTGCTATTTGCTTCGATACGCACAAGATTTTTTACCAGATGTAGGCGGTGTATAAACAACAAATCATAGCCGAATTCGTCCTCTAAAACTGCGTCACTTACTAATGCCTCAAAGATACGGTTACGAGCTTTGTCAAAATATCCTCGACGGAAATCAAGGTAAGCTTCTGCGGGTTCTTGAAAAGATTTGTGCAGTAGACTACCCTCATGGGAAAGCTTACCTTTTTCTAAAGGTGTACGTGCCTTCGCAAATAATTGTTCAGAGTCCACAAATTGACCGCGACGCGCAGCAGCAAGACCTTGAGAGCGAACATTTGTAGACCAATTTAAAATCAGTTGCTCTGTGAGTGGAAAGCGCCTTTTAATCAAGAATTCTAACTGAAAACTAAGTAAAGTCTCAAAATACTCGCCAGACTTTTTTGAGTTCAAGTCAATTAGCCTTTTGCAACCTTGTCGATAACTTTCCAGTGTAGTCTCAAAAAGTCCGTCTAATGAAGGGGAAATTGAACTGCTTTTAGCAACCATATTAATTAGAGAAAATCCTATATAGATGTGTTTAATGATTTAGTTTCAAAATCATTATTTTCATGTGAAAATTATTAAAATTAATTGCGATTTATGTAAGATTTTAAAAGAAAACACCTCTGTTTATCGACAAAAGTATAGTTGTAATGAGAACTTATTAGATTTAGCTTACGATATCTTAAACACTAGTAACAATGCACAATCTTTTGATAAAAATAATATCTTTTCGTTTTTGAGTTTTCTACAACTGTGTATGGATACTAGTTAATCTAGAGTAAAAGGTGTCATTAGCCTAATTCGGCGATTAGCAAGAATAACAATTCTTATAAATTTTTATATAAATGATCTAAAAAAAAGTGAGTTTTATCCAAAAAGACTACATTGTTGATT
Source organism: Nostoc sp. FACHB-133 (assembly GCF_014698055.1). NCBI lineage: Bacteria > Bacillati > Cyanobacteriota > Cyanophyceae > Nostocales > Nostocaceae > Nostoc > Nostoc sp. FACHB-133. The sequence continues at coordinate 16,751 of NZ_JACJSH010000062.1, read as the reverse complement.
TTATGACTCTTATTGTTTAATTCAGAAATAGAGAAAAAAAGTATAAGTATAACGACTAATCACAAAATTAAGATGTTAGCTCGAAAACCTAAGATATTCCGCAAAGAATCCCTAGATCGTCTATCTTCGCCTGAAAGACTAGACCAACTCATGCAGGTAGTTAGCCCCAGAAGTTGGCTACCTCTTGTCGCATTGGGTTCAGTGGTGGGAGTAGCCGTTATCTGGAGCATTTACGGTCGCATTCCCGTCACTGTAGAGGGTCAAGGGGTACTAATTTACCCCAGCAATGTTGTGCAACTGCAATCAAAGAGTGCAGGGCAATTGATGACTTTCAATGTGAAAGTTGGGGATGTTGTCAAAAAAGGGCAGGTGTTAGCGACCATTGACCAAGCTGAACTCCGTAAGCAATTGCAACAGCAACAAGCTAAATTAACGGAATTAGAATCACAAGACCAAGCAGTTGGTTCACTGCAAGGTCAAAGGCTGGAACAAGAAAAGCGATCGCAACAACAACAAAGCCACTACCTCCAGCAACGTATACTAGAACTACGAGCCACAACGCCTCTCCTCAAAAACAAAGGCAATATTTCTATTGGACAGCAACGCCAAGGTTTAGAACAGCGCCTCAAACAAGCCCAAGCTCTAACTCCTGTTTTCCTCCAGAGAATGGAAATCCGCAAGCAGCTATTCAAAAAAGACGGGGCGATTTCTGGTGATGAAGCACTCACGGCTGAACAAGAATATTTGCAAAACCAGGAAAAAATTGTTGATATCCAAAATCAGTTGAAAGAACTAGATGTAAAAGCGACCCAAACAGAAAAAGATTATCGGGAAAACCTTAGTACCATTTCTGACTTGCAAGCTCAGTTAAAAGAACTAGATAGCAAACAGGCTTCTGTGGCTCAACAAGACCTCGAAAGTGTCACTGCCCGACGAAAAGAGATTCAAGAAGTTAAGCGACAAATTGCCCAATTAGGAGTGCAACTAGGCAATGATAGCCAGATTATTAGTCAATATAGCGGACGCGTTTTAGAAATCACGCTGACACCAGGACAAGTTGTTAGCGCCGGAACTCGCCTTGCAACCATTGAGGCGGAAAATCCTAAAAGTAAGCTGGTTGGCGTTACCTATTTTCCTGTTGCTGATGGGAAGAAAATTCAGCCAGGGATGAAAATACAGATTACTCCCCAAACAGTGAAGCGAGAACGCTTTGGTGGCATTGTAGGTAATGTCACGAGCATCTCACGCTTTCCGATAACTAAAGAAGCAGCCGCTAATGAGGTGGGCAATTCCGAAGTACTGGAAGGTTTAGTGTCTCAACAACAAGGACTGATACAAGTATTCTCTGACCTCGATTTAGATACCAACACACCGAGCGGCTACAAGTGGTCTTCCTCCATAGGTCCACACCTGAAAATTTCTTCGGGAACTACTACTGTTGTGCGAGTCAACGTGGAAGAACGCGCTCCCATCACTTTCGTTTTACCTATTTTGAGGTCGGTCAGTGGTATCTATTAAATCTACTTTAGTAACACCGTTTAATCCTTGGCAGTATTTACAAAAATTACTGCCACGCCGAAGTATTCGGGTAAAAACACCTACGCTTTTACAAATGGAAGCTGTGGAATGTGGTGCTGCGGCTTTGGGAATTATTCTAGGTTACTATGATCGCATTGTACCTCTGCCAGAACTGCGGCGAGATTGCGGGGTTTCCCGTGATGGTAGTAAAGCATCTAATATGCTCAAAGCTGCCAGAAGTTATGGACTTGAAGCTAAAGGGTTTAAGAAACAACTCAAGCAACTGCAAGAATTGCGCCCTCCATTTATTGTCTTTTGGAACTTTAACCATTTCCTTGTTGTAGAGGGATTTCGCAAACAGCGAGTTTATCTCAATGACCCCGCTACGGGGCCGCGTCATGTTTCTTTACAGGAATTTGACGAGGGGTATACAGGAGTGGTGCTGGTGATTGAACCAGGCGCGGGTTTTACTAAAGGTGGTCGTAAACCTAGCATGATTTTATCTCTGTGGTCACGGCTACAGGGTGCTGGAGATGCTTTAGTTTACTCTCTAGTTGCGGGATTTTTCTTAACGGTGATTGGGTTGGTAGTCCCTGTGTTTAGCCAATTGTTTGTAGATGACATCTTGGTGGAGGGGCGGCAATTATGGCTGCGTCCTTTGCTTGTGGGAATGGCGATCGCTGCTATACTCCAAGGATCGCTAACACTACTACGGTTGCGCTATCTGCGCCGCCTGAAAATCAAACTGGGTGTAGGGATGTCCAGCCGTTTTCTCTGGCATATCCTACGGCTACCAGTTAGCTTTTATGCTCAACGTTTTGCTGGAGAAATTAGTAACCGGACTACTCTCAATGACCAAGTTGCTGATGTTCTGGCAGGAAAGTTGGCAACTACAATCATTGATACTTTCATGGTGGTTTTTTATGCCTTAGTCATGGTGCAATATGACTGGGTGCTGACCTTAATGGTAGTCAGCTTTGCTGGTGTGAATGTCTTAACCTTGCAGTGGATTTCTCGACAACGGGTAGATGCTAATCAAAAATTGATACAAGAGTATGGTAAAGCGGCTGGATTATCCATTGCTGCACTTCAAAGTATTGAAACGTTAAAAGCATCGGGGTTGGAGTCAGATTTCTTTTCGCGGTGGTCAGGTTATTACACCAAAGCTCTAAATTCTCAGCAGGAATTAGGAGTAACAAATCAGACATTCTCTGTATTACCCACGCTCTTATCGGCTCTTTCTTCGATGTTTTTGTTGGTAGTCGGTGGCTTACGGGTAATGGATGGACATCTCAGCATCGGAATGCTTATTGCTTTTCAAGGTTTAATGCTAGGTTTCCAGCAACCTTTTAACAATCTCGTCAACTTTGGTACTACTCTTCAAGAACTAGAGGGGAATTTGATTCGGCTGGATGATGTGCTGGATAATCCGATTGGGGAGGTAGGGGGCAGGGGGCAGGAGGCAGGGGAAGTAATTTCTCCCTCATCTCCCTATTTTCTTCCCAAATTGCAGGGGTATGTAGAGTTGCGGAATATCACTTTTGGTTATAGCCCCCTAGAACCGGCACTAATTGAAAACTTTAATCTCACAATTAAGCCGGGACAGCGAGTAGCTTTGGTAGGTGGAAGCGGTTCTGGGAAGTCTACTATTGCCAAACTGGTGAGCGGACTTTATGAATCTTGGGCGGGAGAAGTTTGCTTTGATGGAAAACCTAGAAATCAGATTCACCAACAACTGCTGAGCAACTCTGTTGCAATGGTGGAGCAGGAAATTTTGCTGTTTGGCGGTACGGTTCGGGACAATTTGACCCTCTGGGATACTACTGTACCAGATAAAAACCTGATGCGGGCTTGCCAAGATGCTGCGATCGCTGATGTAATTCTTTCTATGTCTGGAGGATTTGATGCCCAACTCATAGAAGGTGCTGCTAATTTAAGTGGCGGTCAGCGCCAACGCTTAGAAATCGCTCGCGCTTTAGTGAATAACCCTTCGATACTCGTCATGGATGAAGCCACCAGCGCCCTAGATGCAGAAACAGAACAAATCATTGACCAGAATCTTCGTCGCCGGGGATGCACCTGCATAATTGTCGCTCACCGATTAAGCACTATCCGCGATTGCGATCAAATTATTGTTCTAGAACGCGGAAAGGTTGTACAACAAGGCATTCACCAAGAATTGTGGCAAATTGACGGTGTATATTCGCGGTTAATTCGCACAGAAGGGGAAGCGGTGGAAAGATGAGAGGGATGAACGAGTCTTTAAACTGGATGAATTACTCATTTTGCACTTACGCAAAAATCGCCAAAAAGCTTAATTTGTCGAGCCGTCAAGACACCAAGAACGCCTTCGCGGAGCGTCTCGAAGAGAAGAATCGTAGTTGTGCGTAAGTCCTAAAGTTATAACTCTCCCTTATCTCCCACCCTGCGGGAAGCTAAAGCTACATCTCCCCCAGTCTTTTTCTTCTTTACAAGACGCTCTGCCAACAATGCGTGAATTTTGAATTGATTTCTCCCCACTCCCCCATTCCAAAATGCTAATAGGTCAAATTTACATAATTAATGGCAATGAACCGATTCTACTGAATGACCCTTCTAAAGTTTGGGTACTTCAGTCTGGCTCTATGGCTTTGTTTGCTGTCACATTCAAAGATGGCGTTATCCAAGGAACTCGCCGTTATCTATGCAGTATTAATCAAGGTGAAGCACTTTTCGGAACCGCCAATCAACAGCGTCAGATTTTAGCAGTTCCAATTGGAGAGATAGAATTACTACAAGTTCATCAAGAATGTTTTCGGGAGTTAGTAGCCAATGCAGATGCAATGGCTCTAGCTTGGATAGAAACTTGGCTGTTGCAACTCAGTGGTATATTCTCCCAAGTTAGCATGCCAAAAATTCAGGTGAAAGCTAAGGAACAAGTACGATTTTCCTTAAATAATGCTCAAACTTTCCAGCCAGAAGCGGGTGTCACCTGTTGGGTACAGCTTCACCAAGGAACTGTCCGCTTTTTGGGGTTTGAGGAAGTCATCTTAACGACAACCACTGCAACTTTTCCCCTCACTGATAAAATGTGGTTGGAAGCTGTGGAGGGAGTTCAACTGACAACTAACACTACCAGTGAATTCCCAAATCCAGATACACTGCTGGCTGGGTTATCTCAGTTGCATACTCAACTCTTGCAATGCATCAATATTATAGATGAGCAAGAAGCACAATCAGAAATAATGCGGTTGCGCGATCGCCAACGCCTAAATCGTCAAGTCACGGCGGAAGCAATAGGAGAGTTAGTATCAACTTTGAATTCCCAAGACGGGGACTTTTTTTTAGAAGGTACTCCTTTACTGGTGGCGGCTGGTGCTGTCGGTAAAGCAATGGGGATAAAAATTCGTCCCCCATCTCGTTCAGAAAACCTCAAGCGGCTTAAGGAACCTTTAGAAGCAATTGTTCGAGCTTCACGCATTCGGATGCGGCGGGTATTGTTGCGAGATAACTGGTGGGAAAAGGATTCTGGCGCTTTAATAGCTTACACCCAAGATAACCGCCCTGTAGCGCTACTGCCGATTTCTGCAACTCGTTATGAAATTTTTGACCCGGTTGAACGTACCCGTGTCAGAGTGGATGAACAGATAGCTGCAAGCCTGGCTCCCGTTGCTTATATGTTTTATCGCTCTTTACCGGATAAAGCACTCCAAGCTATTGATATAATCCAGTTTACACTTCAAGGACATAACCAAGGTCTGTTGTTAATTATATTTAGTGGCATTGCCGTGACGCTGTTGGGGATGATTACACCTTATGCCACGTCAATTATTATAGATAATGCTATTCCCGATAGCGATCGCAGTTTATTGTTGCAAATCGGATTAGGTTTGCTGGTTGCAACTTTGGGTACAGCTTTATTTCAGCTAGCACAGGGGTTTGCTCTGTTGCGGATGGAATCGGCTGGAGATGCTTCCACTCAAGCGGCGGTATGGGATCGGCTGCTAAATTTGCCAGTGTCGTTTTTCCGACAATATACAACCGGGGATCTACTCTCCCGCATCACATCGGTGAGTACAATTCGTCGCCAACTCAGTGGTAGAACCCTAATTAATTTAATTACCAGTTTGTTTGCGCTCTTCTACTTGGCGCAGTTATTTTATTACAACTACAGATTAGCTCTGATTGCCGTTGGAGTGGCAGTAGTTGCGATCGCAGTCACCACACTCTCTGGTATGTTGCTGTTAACCAAGGTGCGTCCGTTGCTGGAAATCCGGGGTAGTATTTTTGGGCAGACAGTACAGCTAATCAATGGTATTTCTAAACTACATATTGCTGGCGCCCAAGAACGCGCCTTCGCCGTTTGGAGTAAAAACTACACTCGGCAAATTAACCTGGAATTGAGTACACAACGTATAGAAGATGCCGTTGTCCTGTTCAATACAGTTATGCCCATACTGACTTCTGGAGTACTTTTCTGGTTTACAAGCAAACTGCTGGAAGCTCCGCAAACTTCAGGAACTGTTGAATTATCTCTTGGCACCTTCCTGGCTTTTAACACAGCTTTTGGTAACTTTACCAGAGGTACTACAAACCTCAGCAATACAGTTACAGAAATTTTGCAAGTCATCCCCCAATGGCAACGCACACAGCCAATTTTGGCAACTATCCCAGAGGTGGATCTTTGCAAAGCCGATCCTGGTAAGCTCATTGGAAAAATTACTGTAGACCATGTGACCTTTTGTTATCGCAATGATGGCGTACTAACATTAGATGATGTGAGTATCTCTGCAGAACCAGGAGAATTTATTGCTCTGGTAGGCGCTTCTGGCAGTGGTAAATCGACATTACTGCGATTACTACTGGGATTTGAAACTCCCAAAGCAGGTAGTGTTTACTACGATGGTCAAGATTTGTCTGGGTTAGATGTGGATGCAGTGCGCCGACAATTGGGCGTAGTTTTACAAAATGGTCAATTACATTCAGCCTCCATTTTTGAGAATATTGCAGGTGGCGCACAGATGACCTTAGATGAGGCTTGGGAAGCAGCACGAATGTCTGGATTTGCGGATGATATCACCACCATGCCCATGCAAATGCATACTGTGGTGAGTGAAGGGGGTAGTAATTTTTCTGGAGGACAACGCCAAAGATTGTTGATTGCTCGTGCTTTGGCATTAAAACCACGGGTTTTATTTTTTGATGAAGCTACCAGTGCCCTTGATAACAAAACTCAGGCTATTGTCAGTGAAAGCTTAGATAAATTACAAGTTACCAGAATTGCGATCGCTCATCGACTTAGTACCATCCGTAATGCTCACCGGATTTATGTACTCCAAGCAGGTAGAGTTGTTCAACAGGGAACTTTTCATGAGCTAGCTGCTGTTGAAGGTCTATTTGCCCAGTTAATGGCTCGGCAAATGGGCTAGTTACTTGAGATTTATGAAAGTGCGGATAGATGATTTGCCCTACACCGCCACTAACCAATCACAGACCACAGACCTACATGGCATCACCGTACCAAAAGAGATAATTTGTATGCTAAGGATGAAACCCAGACGGAGCAAGCTTTTCAAGACTTGCTTTCTACCATCATTTTTGTGAAATTACTATGGTTATGCTGCTAGTTGTGATCTAGTTTTAACGAAAAATCGTCGTTTCAAACACTTGAAATTTTCTTAGCGTACAAAAAACCTTTTTTGGCACGGTGATGCCGGCTTGTACCAGAGACTATAATTAATATCCCTCTGACTAATAGGGCAAACGCACTGATCGCTGCTTTAACGAAAAGTGGATTCCAAGTAGAGAATATGATGAGTTCTCAAGTCATTGCGATCGCTGGTACTCAGCGAGGTGGCAAGGGAACCTTAGCAGCAATCTTGGCAACATTATCTACTGCACTTGACCCCGGATTGAACACCCAATACTTTACTGCTGGGGTGGACGTTTACCCCTTCGCCTGCAACTTGACCTCTGCCCTTAAGTACCCGGATATTGATGCGGATGGGGCTGATCAACTCGTCGCTCGTGATTTATTGAAATTTCTTAAGGGTTTAGATGGAAGCGAACCTTACTCCCATAAAAATTTACTGCTAGTAATTGATGAGGCAATGCGGTTGCTGTCATTGTTAGAGGAAAGCGATCGCACCTGGGCGATTCAATATTTACTTTCTCGCTTCGCTAAGTCTGGTGGTACATTAATTATCGTCTTGCATGGTTCTAACCTGACAAGCGTAGTCGGTAAAGCTACGGCTGGGCTGGCAGATACCTTTAAGCAATCGGTTAACTTTATTGGTTGTGTAGCTCAAGCGGTTAGCGCTGGTGGTCTACGCAAAATGAATGTCGCTAGTGGAGAATATTTTAAAGCCAACCCTAATAACTTTGGAGAACCTGTTAGTGGTGGCAACTTGGGCATGATTCCCGAATGGCTAAAGACCCACAAACACCCAGGCAATGGGCAACCAGATCCAGCCAGAACATTACTTCAATTCTTCCCAGAATTAGTTCAACAGCATGAAAAGGCAGTCATACCAAGAGGGGAGAAGATTGCTCCATCAGACGCAGTTAATCATCTGGAGTCCATTTTTTCAAAGCCTTATCAAGAACTGGAATTTCTGGAAGTAGAAGAGAGTAGTGTTTCTGAGGCTGATTTAGAACAGATTGTGGCGATCGTTGCGGCTACTGCTAATCCTCCAGCTTCTTTTGCTGCTATCAGAAACAGCCGCAAATGGGGCGAAGAGAAAAAGAGTGTTCTTTACTTGAGAAATGCCCTATCACAATTGATTGACACTAACCGATTGTACGGAAATGAAAAAGATGGCTTCAGTGTTTTTAACATTAACCACTAATATTCGTCACAGTTCCGGTTGAGTTCCGGTTGAGTTCCGGTATTCTTACATCTCCAAGTACGGCTTAAAAATAGAGTCTTTTTGTCTATCCAGTAAGTTTTAATTTTTTCTAAACATTTTCCAGAATGTGGAAGCATCGGGAAGTTTAAAAATGAGCGAGAAATTAACCACAGCATTACAAAAACTAGCTATCAGCTCAGTTAAGGCAGACAGATTGGCTATCGAACGCCCAATACTTTTCGGATAAACCCAATAATCTCTCTTTTGGTCTGGGGAAAGGTTAAAGGGCAATGGGTAAAGGGAAATTCAAACCCTTTCCCTTTACCTTTTCCCCTTAACCGAAAAGTATTGTGTCAGACCTATCAGTTTTCGTGTTTGAGTCTCAAGAAGTTCGGTTCGTCGGCACATTAGAAAAACCAGAATGGATTGCTGCCGATGTCTGTGCAATATTAGACATTGATACTTCCGTTACTGTGAATGGACAAATTAGGAAAGCCAAAGATGGCAGCACATATCGAGATGGTGGCCTTGATGAAGATGAAAAGGGTACTCACAATGTGAGTACCCTTGGTGGAGAACAAGAAATGCTGACTGTGACTGAGGCAGGGCTTTATCGCCTGATCTTTAAATCCCGTAAACCAGTCGCTAAACGGTTCCAGCGTTGGGTGTTTCACGAAGTCCTCCCATCTCTGCGGCGCACTGGCAAATATGAGATGCCCAAGCCAAACCAGCAGCAAAATACTAAACCCAGTCTTGATGAACTCGTTAACTTTGGACAAAAGATTCTATCTGGCACAAGGCTTAGTGCAGAACTCCAAACCATCACCATCCTTCGCGGTGTACAAGCGCTGTGTCCCGAAATAACCCCAATGGCACAGGAGTTGGTCGGAGCAATCCAGGAAATTGTTGCGACTCCCGACCGGCATTTGTCTCCAACCGCAATCGGTGAATTATATGCTGAACGCAACGGACTGCCCAAGCCCGTAAAGCCACAAATAGTTAACCGTGTTTTGGAATCTGCTGGCTTGCAAACCAAGGAGGTTCAAATCAAGACTGACACGAATGGCAAACAAAGCCACAAAAATATTTGGCATCTAACCGAAAAAGGTAAGCTGTGGGGAACGGTGACACGAGATAAAGCTCGGACTCACGACAAGATTGTGGAACACGTTCGCTGGTTGCCTGATGTTCTTAAGGTAATTGATTTGAGTGTGGAACAGCTTAATTGAGAATCTATATTACAAGCGGTAAGCTCCCTCCATACCCTCAAGCTTATCGCTTTTCTGTTAGAAAGGAAGAATATCTAACTAAATTTTAAATCCTGACTCCTGAATCTGATGAAGATCAATCAATAAAAAATATCATGGACACATCCACAGATTTTTTATTTTTAAACGAAAAAATCTCCACAAATTTTAATCCATAAACAGGTTGGGAAACATTTAAAGCTTTTTTATTTAACTAAAAGAAAAGCTACAAGGTGAACCCATGAGTTAAGATTACAGTAGTCATCTGCATAGAAGCAAAAACTGCTATGAGCGATAGAGAAACAGTCCTTGAACTTGTGAAGCGCTTGCCGCCAAATGTGTCTCTGCGTGAGATTGTTAGAGAAATTGAGTTTATCGCGGCTGTAAAAGAGGGTTTAGAAGAGATTGACCAAGGACTTGGAGTGTCAATTGAATCTGTTGAGCAGATGATTGAAGCATGGACTACCAAGTAGTTCTTTCTCCCAAAGCTGTGGGGGATTTGGAAGCAATTGTCAAGTATATTGCCTTAAGCAATCCTGAAGCTGCAAGGAAATTGGGTCAGCAACTCCTTGAAAAAAGTAGGGAGTTAAGTCAATTTCCATTCATTGGTCAGAAAGTACCTGAGTTTGACGACCCTAATATTCGTCAGCTTATTCTTAAACCATATCGTGTTGTCTACAGGGTTGAAGAGGAGAAAAAGCAGGTCAGTATCGCCAGATTTTGGCATTCGGCACAAGAGAATCTTGAGCTTTAGAGACACGCAAGTTCCAATTAAAATAAACTTTCAAATCCTGGATTATATCTCCACTTCTTTCCAAATTAAGTACGCTGAAATATCGTCAATAACTATTTTACGCCACAATTTATCCAACGAATCGGCAGTAAAGTCGGCGCAGGAGAAAACTGAATCCTGAATTCTTAGTTAATTCGATAATTTGATAAATATTTAATACTTATCGTCAATCATTAGCCCATCTTTAGTACGTTTTAATTCTTCCCAAAGTTCTTCAATCTGATTGAAAGCTTCCCCAGGAGGTAACTTTCCATTTGTTTCCAGATTAACAATATAGGCAATTTTCTGCGAAAATTCTTGTAAATTAGCATTAAATGCTAGATTTTCTGGCTTTACTCTTCCGCAATAGCGATACTGAGTATAAATAAAGTTTTTTTGGCTTTCTTGATTATCATTAAATGGTGTCATTGAACTTTTTCTATTAATTTTAAATTTTTTGAATAAAAACCTATTGATGCTTTGGCTTAAGATAATTTGCTTAAGTCCCGTTAAATATTCTGCCTATCTGTATATAATACTTACAATACTTTGTTCAGCAATTACGCTAACTATTTCCAAGTTTTTTCTCAAAAATTATTTTTTTGCAGCAGATAAGGATTTTCTAAACATCCACTTTTTATTTCTAATTTTGTTTAAGTAGTTGTCAGCGTATTGAAAAGCTGCTGCCTTATCGTGTTTTGCTATATTGAGTGCTTGTAACAGGACTTCTAAAGGAATTGCCACCTGTGTGAGCTTTTCGGCTAATATTACTGACTCTTCTTCTGTTGCTGCTACTGTCGCTTCTAATGGTTCAAATTTTATTTGCTTATTTATACGGTTATCTAACATTGCAGTATCAGCCATAAATGCACCTTCAAAACTTGTATAATGCAGTTTTACTGAAAGGCAGCAGGAATGAATCCGTGTTTGTGCGGGACTTATTAATCAGCTAACTTCATGAATCCGCACAATTGCCGTAGCGAGCGCATTTTGATTAAAAATTTCGTTCGCCATCTTTTTCCAAGATGGAAATTAATTCAAACACTCGCACTAGGTCGGGAAATACTTTGTCGCCACTAATATCAAAATAGTTACCCGTTTCTAAATCCACAAAAAAAATCCCTGACTTGAGGAAACTGTAGCGAGCCATCAATGCATTAATTTGAGATTTTAGTTGTAGTATTTCCTCACCTAAAGGAACTACCCCAGCAAACATAGAAGCTTTACGCTTCGTTAGCTCTCTCTAGGTCGATGGATTGTGCCGCTTGACGAAACGATGCTATCGACGTGAGGCGATTGGAGGGACAATCCCACAGAATGTATTTGAAGCAATCAGGAATATCTACCATTCGCAGCGTTTTTGCACTCCTAAGCAGGTGAATATTTTGATTGTGGCAAGCTTGGAGGTTGTAATTGGGGATTCTGTCGCAAAGATGATGAATGTTATGGTAGCCGATATCGGCGGAAAACCACTTTAAAACGGTGGGTAACTCCAGATAACTGCTGCCCTTAATTGCTCCTTCGAGATAGTCCCACCCTTCAGTTTTGTGGGCATAAGAGCCATCAAAGTTGTGCTGAACAAAGAAGACGCAGATGAGGATTGCCGCAGCACAAGTTAGCGTGATTGAGTAAACACTCACGAAAAAACCAAATCCAAGTAAATACCCCAGAAAAATCCAGATGCCGACTACACAAATGTTATTGAACAACAGATGCCAAAATTCAGCCGCAGTGTACCAATTTCTAGACTTATGAGAGGAGATGATTCGAGGTAAATCCATAAAAGGCTCTTGCTGCAAGCAAGTCAGTAGATGAGTGATAAAATCATATATTCCGGCAATCAGGGCGAGTCTTGGCTTAATCGCGACATAGAAAAAACCTCCTGGAAAGATCATGAATGGGTGCCTCAGTAATTCATAACGCCTTTGGGCAGATGGACTGAGGTGAGCAAACTCCTCAGTAGAGAGTAATGCACTAGGACCGCGATAGCGTTGCCAATCACCGTTGGTTTTGTGGTGATAGGCATGTCCTCTTGACCACGGATATTGAGGTATAGCGTTGATCACCCCCAGAATAAAACCGATAATTTGATTAACCCTTTTTGAACGGAAGAGTGAATAGTGTCCGCAATCATGCATTAAAGAAAAACAACGCGCTGAAAACAGCGTCATCAAAACCATAGTAGGCGCAAGCAACCAAAAACAAATAGCAGCTGCTTTGTGTGCTAAAAACCATAAAACCACATAAGGCACAACCGTATTCAGAATTTGATAAGTTGCCCGCAAGTCCCTGCTGTTCATGTAAGGACTCAGGACAAAATCCGACTTTTTCACTGCGGTTTCCATTAAATAAAACTTTCTCCTAGCGGCTGAAGTTCTTTTTGGGGTAAGTTGAAATAACTGGTAGCATTGACTTGACAGCGCCGCCTAATGTAGGATAGCGCACCTCCTATAAACGGAGATAGTCGGAATTTGTGAGTCCCATGTAATATCTATCGCCGCATTTTGGTAGCGAGTAGGTCTCGGAATCTTGCTTAATTGTGGTTTGAGCATTGAGGAATAAAGTAAGTATTAGGGCATTAAGCTTGGTTGAAATTCTGACCATCGCTTGCAAACTTGTTCGTAGCAATCGGGTGGAGTAATTTTTAATTGGTGTAAAAAAGTAACCTCAATCTGAGGTTCCGCCTTTAGCACCAGAAGAATATCTTGATGGGGATTGTATGTTGCGACTGCTGGGAAAATGGATGAGATTATAGATGAGTTAAGTGATTGTGAGCGCAAGTAAAACCCAATCAGATCCCAGGGGAGAAATTGGAGAGTAAAGGGAACTGTATCAAGACTTGTATTTGTAGGGTGAGTAACTTTAGTATCCACATCACAAATAACAATTCCCCGCCCAAATGACTGAAATCCCTCCCATCCTGTGTAACCGATTACCAGCAGATTATTATGAATAAAACTATTTTGCCAGTAGCCAAAATTTCCTTGCCAAACACTATTGGATGGTCGCATTGACTTCCTCCCCCAACACCAATGATTCAATGCGAACCTGCTCAAGCTCTCGTCCAATCAATACTAATCGCATTTGACGGGGTTCCTGGGGTTGCCAAAGATAGTCATAAAAGTAGTCAAATCGATTACCAACACCCTGTAATACCAGACGGATAGCTTTGTTTGGAACTGGTACAAATCCCTTAATTCGATAATTCATAATTCATAATTCATAATTACGTTTTGTGACGGGGATTTAGCTAGGCTTCAATTTGTTCTGTCTCTAGAACTAGAGGAGTTAAACCCCCCAAACTTAGTTAAAATCCAATTGAATAATTTTCCCTTGCAGTAGACTGGGCTTGTGTTTGCTTTGAGGAAGAGCCGCTTGTTTAACAAAGGGATGAATAGCAGTAGAAATCTTCCCAGTTCGGTAAAGATAGAATTTCGGCATGATAATTAACTGAAGTATTAATTTAGTAACTTAGCAATTCCTATGCGTGATTGGGAAAGTATTTGCTCAGTGATGAAACAGGACTATGTACGTCATATACGCCATTGACGACCTCTTTTTTTTAAACTTTCACCTATTAGTTAGTACAGCATTTCATTGTTCCTGTGACTATTTGCAAACGCTACTCTCATCTGGAGTAGCGATCGCTGCATCTCAAGACACAATTTATAATGGGAATTAACCGCTTGCCCTCTCATAGAAAGTCGTAATCTGTAGCGTCTTGATATGTGGGACTATGAGAACGTAAAGCTGAGTAGTTGTATAAATCTTCATAAAAATACTTATCTGTGCCTCGCAGATGTAAAAAAATTACAAGTCAACTTCGGCGGGCATTCTGACTCACAAGGCAAGCCTTGTTTACAGCTGCGGGACAGCGCCGGATTTACACCGGACTTTCCCCGTTTCCTCTAGCGGCTGTTCCCCACTAGAACCGAGATTCATCTGGATAATAACACAACTGCGATTTGCTTGCATAAAAATCAATGGGCTGTCTATATTTGCATTCGCTATTAATCGGGACAAGTCTCATTCTTTACCAAGCGTTTATTTTCTACTCAGCGTTGCGGGGTCGTTTCTTATTGCTTAGTAAATATCTTGCAAAAGCAACAAATGCCAAAAATAGCTCGCTATTTTCTGAAATCAATTCTTATTGAGAGTCATCATTCAGATATCGCTTGAGTTCCTTAAGATTTATTTTCGGCTATGTCATCTTAAATTATCGGTTTTAGCTGTTCTGCTTTTACCATATTCAGACTCTATATCACTTATTAGACAAGGGTCAGCCAAGAACAACTCCATTTTACCGATGCCTCTAGTTGATTGAGCCAAAAACTAAGATCAATGCAGTTCAAAGAACGACTCTTGTCCCAAATGTTTCACATAATTTTCTACTAGTCCCTGAAGCTTACCTTGCTTGCCGATTTCTATCCAGTCATCAATTCTTCCTAAAAAACAATATCTTTGAGTCAGAAATGTCCGTTGCGCCCGATCAATCAATACGAAACGAAGCATCGGTGAATATGAAATAGAAAGCCTGAGTTTAGTTTTCCCTTCAGCCATATTATTTCTTCCAGAAAAATTTAATAGTTCGGACAACAGATTAACGTCTTGGTCTGCTGTATATACAGTGATGATTTCCTGTTTTATATCTATTTGGTAATCTTGTAAGCTAGAAAATTTCTTTATTCCTTCTTCTACATTTGCCCTTTCTTCATCGGTAATAATTTTCGGCTGAACCTTTCTCAGAAAAACCTGAGCGTTAGGATTTTCATAAATTTCATAGCCATCAGGCATAGTTTCAACCAAATGTCCTTCACTTTTCATGGAAAAGAAGTACTTAGGCTTACCAGTTTTCGTTATGCCTTGATAGAGATAATACGTCTGTCCTTTTCTATTCTCGTATTTTATCGGCATTCAATCTATTAACTCAATACTTATCTTTGAGCAGCGTTTTTCCTAAGACCCTTACTAGACAAAGGTGGGGTCTTTGAATACTCATTTTTTGGAGGAGCGATTTTTTCGGCGAGATTGTGCTTGCATCTTTTTCTTGTTTTTAGCTTGATTTTTGGATTTCTTTGGTGTCGATAAAGTAAATCCTTCTGGGCTAATTAACCTGTTATCCAGTTTTTGTAGTTTTTCTGGCTGGAAACAAGCCCAACCTTTCATTTCTGATATAACATCTTCAATGAAAGAATAACGTCGATTCTGGCGCAGTTTATTTAAAGCTACTTCTGTTCCCAACTCAAAGCAATCATTTACATCCTCTTGCCCAATAAAAAACTCTTCCACTAAATTTTCTTCAAAGGCGTTATCAATTTCTGACTTCAGTTCGCTCGCACAAAGATCCATACTATTAATAACTAGCTTAGTCCAAGTATAATCATATTCTTTTCCACCTCGATTTGAAAACAATTCTGCATAATATTCTGTGACTTTTTCTCTAGAAATAACTTCTTCAGCTACTAAAACTAGTAACGCTTCTAATGCTGCACTTCTGACGTATTCATTGATTTGCTGATTTGATATTAGTTGTTTTAGTGGTTCAATATTTCCATGACTGACAGAAGCAAATATTCTCCCTAAATCCTCAGTTACTATATCTCCGGTTACATCCATTGAGATATCCCCTGGAGCCGAAAAAGACTTGACAATCAGAGGATAGGCTAATGGTTCCCTAAATTGCGCTAATAGATACAAGGCATAAATATGTAAGATATAATCATTTTTATCCAATAACTCTGACGGGTTATTGCTGAAGTTTTCTAAAGTTGTTAATAATATAGGAGTTATCGCCCACTGTTCTTCGATAGCCCTTTCCAAAGCCAAACGAGGGAACTTCCCGGTATTGTTTTCTAATTCAGATAAAATTTCTTCTAGTTGCATCTTTTCAAATTTAGCTGTCTTTTTAATCAACGGTAATGGTTCTGGTGCTTAACTTTACTCAAATTAAAATTAGTCTAGAAAGGCTTGTACTCCCATAGACTATACTTTTGAGTTACATACTTGCTTATCATGTATTAGTTGACTGCTACTTGGTATCTAGCAGCCTATTCTCCCACAATGCGATCGCTTGGACAAACCTATCAAATCGCTTATCGTTTACATAAAGACTATTGCCTATTCGAGGAATCTTAACAAGCTTTCGTCCCAAAGCTCCCGGATATGAGATAAGTAGTTGTTATCAGCTAAGACTTTCGCAGTTCTCCTACATCTTCAATGCTTCTGAACTCCCTATTGATTGGCTCTTTGTTTACTAGCTTGATCAACTCGCTGCCACAGTTCACGGGGGAGCTATGCGGTTTCGTCAGATCCAGTAAAAAACAAGCGATCACTAAATCATTTTCCCAGTAGTATAAATTTATTTATACTTTTTAAGCAGTATTAACA
>NZ_JACJSH010000061.1:0-37734 GCF_014698055.1 Nostoc sp. FACHB-133 | reverse complement strand
CATCGTAAGCCACTAACCTTAAC
The DNA here is from genome assembly GCF_014698055.1 of Nostoc sp. FACHB-133. NCBI lineage: Bacteria > Bacillati > Cyanobacteriota > Cyanophyceae > Nostocales > Nostocaceae > Nostoc > Nostoc sp. FACHB-133. Next base: position 37,711 of record NZ_JACJSH010000061.1, on the reverse strand, counting down.
AACTTGACTGTTACTTGAACGTACTGGGTCTCGATATATTCCTTTTGCCTTAATTTTATTGCCTTTACGGCGTTCAATTCCAATTTGGACACAGCAAAGATGACCCGAACCTGCCACAGGTAAAACTGATGATGGGGATGATTGACCTATTGGGGATGCCCCTTGTTAGCCAGGTAGTATCTGGAGAAAAAGCAGATGACTGACTTTACATTCCCGCCTATCAACAAATTACCGCCACGTTGAACAAGAAAGGGTTGTTGTTTGTTGGCGGCTGTAAAATGAGTTCACTATAATGAAGCAAGGAACTGTTTAGATTTATCTACTGACCCCTCACATTTACAACGGTAAACCCAAATCTTATGAGAGTCAGCCCTGTTAGAGCGAGGAGATCAAGCGACGAGAAAGCGAGGAAAAGCGAGGTCGTTAACCTTTCCCTGTCTGGTTAAATCAGGTAAGATGTGACTAGCAGATCTTTAACCATGTTTTGACTCATGGACTTAGAGCAAGCCCTAGAGATCGCCAATCAAGCGGTTCATGCTCAAATCGGCAGATACTTGAGGGATGTTGAGCAGCTTATTTTTGCAGGAGCTTGGCAGGGGCAAACCTACGAGCAAATCGCAGAGATAAACGGCTACTCAGTCAAGTATCTTAAGGACGATAGTGGACGCAAGTTTTGGAAGCTCTTGAGTCAGGTACTAGGCGAATCGGTCAGTAAGAACAATTTTCGATCGGCAATTGAGCGATTACATCAACGTCAGGAAACGCAACCCAAAGCTGACCGAAATCAGTCGGTAGAGATTGTTTTACCTCGTCCTGCTGGCATCCAAACCAATTGGGGCGAGGTCCTTGATGTTTCTCAGTTTTATGGTCGCAGTGGTGAACTCACCACCCTAATGCAGTGGGTCACGAACGATCAGTGTCGTCTGATTGCATTACTGGGGATGGGCGGCATTGGCAAAACGGCTCTCTCAGTTAAGCTAGCCAATCAACTGCTGATTACCTCTAGCATTCAAGGAGGCAATGAGTTCGAGTTTGTCATCTGGCGGAGTTTGCGAAATGCTCCTCCTCTAGAGAATTTATTAGCGGACTTAGTACCGTTTCTCTCAAATCAGCAGGATACGCAAAACACTCTCGCTCGCTTCATCCACTACTTGCGATCGCATCGTTGTTTAGTCATTCTCGACAATATGGAAACCATCTTGCAGAGTAGTGAGAGCGCAGGACAGTTTCGAGCTGGATATGAGGGCTATGGTGAACTGCTACGGCTGGTGAGTGAATCGAATCATCAAAGTTGTGTGGTTCTCACCAGTCGAGAAAAACCTGCGGAAGTGGCAGCATTTGAAGGCGTTGATTTTAAGGTGCGATCGCTGCGACTGAGCGGGTCACAACAGGCGGCACAAGCGATTCTGCAAGCCAAAGGATTAATTGGTTCACCTGAACAAAATCAGGAATTGGGCGATCGCTATAGCAATAGCCCGTTAGCAATCAAGATTGTATCAACTTCGATTCAGGATTTGTTTGAGGGCGACATTAATGAGTTCTTGAAGCAAGACACTACAATCTTCAATGGCATTCGTCGGTTACTCGATCAACAGTTTGATCGCCTCTCTCCACTAGAGCAAACAACGATGTATTGGCTCGCGATAAACCGCGAGTGGACCAGTATTGCAGAACTTCAGGACGATATTATTCCTGCCGTTTCTAAGGGAAAGTTATTAGAAACGTTAGAAAGTTTGAATTGGCGATCGCTGATTGAAAAGCAATCGGGTAGCTATACTCAACAGCCTGTAGTGATGGAATACATTACAGAACGTTTGATTGAGCAAGTTACAACAGAATTAAACACAGCAGAACTTAATTTTTTTACGAGTTACGCACTAACTAAAACAACCGTAAAAGAATATGTGCGAGAAAGTCAGGTGCGGTTAATTTTGCAATTTGTAGCTAATGGCTTCTATCAAAAATTTAGTTCCATAGCTGCTCAAGAACAGCAAATCTTCCGAATACTGAGGCAGTTAAGGCGAAGCGAAACTCAGCAATCTGGTTATGGTGCAGGTAATTTAATGAATCTCTGCAACTGTTTGCAGTTAGATCTAACCAACTACGACTTTTCTGGGCTGATCGTTCGACACGCTTACCTACAAACTGTGAATTTGCATCAAGTTAACTTCACCTGCACAAACTTTGATCGGTCTGTCTTTGCCCAAACATTCGGTGCAGTTTATGCCGTTGATATTAGTCCTGATGGCAGTCTGTTTGCGATCGGAGAAGCGAATAACCAGATTCGTCTTTACAACTTTGTAGACGGCCAACCTCTGCTTGTTCTCAAACAGCATACTAGTGAGGTTATGTTCGTCAAATTCAGTCCAGATGGCAAACTGCTTGCCAGTGCTGGTGCAGACTTCACCGTTAGACTATGGGATATTCCGTCTGGAACCCTATTAAGAACGCTAACAGAACATACCAATCCAGTTTGGTCTGTGGCATGGAGTCCCGATGGCACAACGTTAGCCAGTGGTGGTCAGGATAAAATCGTGAAGATTTGGGATGTCTCGACTGGAAAGGTGTTGCAAACCTGGCAGGGACACTCCGATCAAATTTGCTCGGTTGCCTGGAGTTCTAATCACACAACCCTCGCTACGGGGAGCAACGATCGCACCATTAAGCTGTGGAACGCTTTGACTGGACAACTCCTGAATGTCCTGGAGGGGCATACGGATTGGGTGCGATCGGTTGGGTTCAGTCCCGATGGCAGAATGCTTGCCAGTGCCAGTGCAGACTTCACCGTTAGACTATGGGATATTCCGTCTGGAACCCTATTAAGAACGCTAACAGGACACACCAATCCAGTTTGGTCGGTGGCATGGAGTCCTGATGGCACAACATTAGCCAGTGGTAGCCACGATCAAACCGTGAAGATTTGGGATGTCTCGACTGGAAAGGTATTGCGAACCTTACAGGGACACCGCTATCAAGTTTGGTCAGTGGCATTTAGTCCCGATGGTAGGACCTTAATCAGTGGTGGTCATGACCAAACGATCAAGGTCTGGGATGTCGTCACGGGTCAAGTTCTACAAACCTCTCAAGGATATAGCGACTGGGTATGGTCAGTTGCCTGGAGTGCTAATCATGCTGTGATGGCTCAAGGCAGTCGAGATCGAACCGTAAAGCTGCGCGATAGTGCGACAGGAAAACTCTTCAATATCTTAAACAAGCACACTAGCTCGGTGCTGGCAGTCGCGTTTAGTCCCGATAGCCTTGCGATCGCCAGTGGCAGTGCGGATCAGTCAATTCAAATTTGGGAGGTCGCAACCGGACGAGTCTTGCGATCGCTCCGAGGACACACAGGCTGGATTTGGTCAGTTGCCTGGAGCCTGGACGGAACAATGCTTGCCAGTGGTAGCAATGACTTAACCGTAAGGCTGTGGGATGTTGCAACCGGGGAACTGCTCAAAACCCTGGAAGGGCATCTCGGTTGGGTGACATCGGTTGCGTTTAGTTCAGATGGCAGCATCCTTGCCAGTGGCGGATTTGATCAAACCGTAAAATTTTGGGATATTTCAACCGGGCAGGTTCTAAAGACCCTGCAAGGCCATAGCGACTGGGTGTGGTCAGTCCAGTTCAGTCCGATCGCTCCCCTGCTGGCGACGGGTAGTGTTGACAAGACGGTGAAACTTTGGGATAGCTCCAGAGGAAACGTTTTAAGAACCTTGCAGGGACACACCAACTGGGTGACATCGGTTGCGTTTAGTCCCAATAGCAAACAACTTGCTAGCAGCAGTTATGACCTGACAGTGCGGCTGTGGGATGTTGCCTCTGGACAACTGCTAAAGACTTTAGAAGGACATACTAGCTCGGTTTGGTCTGTCGCTTGGAGTCCTGATGGCGCAACTTTACTCAGTGGCAGTGCCGATGAAACAATTAAACTATGGGATACGCAAACCGGAGTCTGCTTAAAGACACTCAGAGCCGATCGCCCCTACGAAGGGATGAATATCACGGGAGTTACAGGTATCACTGAAGCGCAAAAGGCAACGCTCAAAGCATTAGGGGCGGTCGAGCAGCCTGGTTAATAGTTTTTCAGATAATGCTCAATGACTGCGACAGCAGCTTGTACGCCATTTTCTGCCCGAATTTTTTCACCAATGGTAGCCGCCCGCGATTGCATCGTGAGATCGGCTGTCACTGCTTGTAGAGCAGTCGTTAACCGTTCTACCGTCAACGTTTTTTTCGGAATTGGCTGGGGTGCGACCCCTAGTTTGGCAAGGCGATCTCCCCAAAAGGGTTGGTCGCTGAAGAATGGAATCACAATGGCAGGAACACTTGCTCTCAACCCTGCTGCGGTTGTTCCTGCGCCACCATGATGGACAACCGCAGAGACTCTGGGAAACAACCAGTCATGGGGAACGGCTTCGAGCTGAAAGACTGTATCGGGCAGAGCCATTTGCCCAATTCCACCCCAACCGCTTAAGAGGATACCTCGCTGCCCAGTTTGCTCAAGGGCCGCTAACACGATCTCAGTTGTTGTAGCGGGATCACTCCCAGTCATGCTGCCAAAACCAATGCAAATTGGTAAAGAACCCGCAGCTAGAAAATCTACCAGATCAGCAAGGGGCAAAAAGTCTGCCGCAGCGTCAAGAAACCAGTACCCCGTAACGTGATGGCGATCGCACCAGTTTGCAGGTTTAGGAATCACTGTTGTACTGTAGCCATAGAGAATCGGAATTTGAGCTTGCTCCATGCGGCGAAATGGTTCAGAAAACAACCCGATGGCAGGAAGCTCCAGAACGGATTGCCGCCAGCGATTGATAGATGTGCGAAACGTTTGCCAGAGGATTTGATCGATCAGGGGATAGGTTAGCGCGTTATAAACTCGTCCTAGACGCAGCCCTGGTGGAGTTGTGGGAAAGGGAAAATCTGAATTGGCAGTGATGGGAAGTAAGCTACTTAAAAAGAAGGGAATGTTTAGCTTCTCGGCAATGTCGTAGCCTGCGGTTGTGGTAATCGAAGAAATGATCACATCTGTGTGCTGGCAGGCAGACCAAAAATCGTTGAGCATTGCAGTCATTGACGTTTCTGCGGCTTTGGCAAACTGACGAATTGAAGCGATCGGATTACCACCCGACTCTAGTAGTTTTTGTCCGTCTTCTCCACTGAGCAACGCCTGCATATCGCCCACAATCGGAGCAAACGCTAGCCCGTGATTGCGGACGAGCGTCTCAAACGGCAGATGAGTTGCAACTTGAACGCAGTGACCTGCTTGCCGTAAACCCAGTCCTAATGCAAGATACGGCTGAATATCTCCACGGGAACCTGTGGTTAAAATAGTGATGTGCATGGTTTTAGGTTGGATGATATAACTGTGTCCGCCTACTTATCATCAGTTGATCGCAAATTATTCCAGAAGAGGTCAGTACACAACTGATTTCAGGAGATGAGTTCTACACCATATGAGTTATCAATCGCACAGAGCTTTCAAATAGTTGATTGCAATTATCAAAATATCATTTGAGCCAGTTGTCATAATTTGCCTTCTCCATTACTCAACGGTTTAGCAGCGATCGCTACTCTGGTTAAACATTCACCTCACTTGCAACCCCATTTAACAACTCTGCTAGTTCATCAGGACGGCTCAACATCGCTGTATGTCCTGTATTGAGGGTTAAAACCTTCGCTCCAATATTGGCTGCCATCTCATCTTGTCTTGACGGTGGCAGGATACCTTGATCTTTTAGCAACTTAATGTAGGTACAAGAAATGGAAGGCATCTTTTGCCGTGAAACAGGCTCATAGAATAACGCAGGTGGCTCTGGATGCTTACCACCTGCCAGAACTTGTTGCACAGTTGTCTCATCCATATCATTGCAAAGCGTTTTCCGCATATCCTCTTCTATCGCTTTATCCATGAAAGACATCTTCCATGCGGTTAATCGCAGCCACACGGCAATTCCAAACCGTTCAGATGGACAGAAAATAGAAATCGCTGGTTTTTCCTCTGGTGGAATATTCGCACCCACGAAAACGATGTGTGCCACTCGTTGAGGTAACAATATTGCAACAGTGGGGGCAAGAACACCTCCAATCGAATGGGCGACCACAATGACTTTTTGAAAGCCAGACGATTCAATTTGAGACTGAATGTATTGTGCAGAGTCAGTGATAGTCAGGCGATTCAGGTTTGTGCCCGGAGCAGCACGACCTACAGCAAGCGCAGGAAAATTCAGGAGTGGAATCATTCGTTCCCAAACCCATGTATCCAGTCCACCACCATGAATGAGTACAAAAGCTAAATCCATCTCTGAGTCCCCCAATACTTGATAGATGTTGTACACAATTACTTCATCAATTAACCGCCCCTAGTAATCTCACGTTACTTTAGTCTCGAACTTTAGCAGCTAGGTTTTCGCGGTTGTCTCCACCAATGATTGCCGCATAACGGTGCTATTCAGCGGCTGCGAACCAAACTCAAACATCATACGAGTAAAAGCCAGTAGTTCGTTGTTATATTGCTGTTAGGTATCGCCACTTGTCTCGCGAACTTTGGCATGAGAACCTGGCCAAGTGCCGTGTTGTGGTAGACCATCGGTGATCTTGAACCAAGGAGACTTTGAGCTAACAAAGATGTGCCCTTCTGGTTCTTTGCTGGGTGCTTGCTCCAAGCCACCCAGGGGAACTCCAATCTTGGCTGGATCGTTGTCGTACGTGCTTATTAAATTTGAGCCGCAAACTGAGCAGAAATGTTTTACAACAAACTCTGACGAGTGATACCGGGACAACAGTTCTTCGCCCTTAGTCCACTTGAACTGCGATGCTTTGATTGTAGCCCGGCTTCGGAATGCTGCACCGTGCCACCGTCGGCATTTTGAGCAGTGGCAATGAAAGATTGGACCAAGTTCGCCTTCAATTTCGTAGGCAATTTTCTCACAAAGGCAGCGACCAGTAAGCAGTTGCATAGACTCCTCTTTTAATACTTAATGGCTCAAATCAGCGGCAGCAGAGAAATGAAACGAAGCAAACCGGATCTCACGTGTCCGCTGCATTTGAATCGTTGTGCTGCAAATGTTAAAACGATACACTGACCATCTCCCCAGAAACTGCAAAGTATTCTCGTGTAAATTCAATTGCTGCCTTTTCATCAAAACCTTTGCAAGTGTAGATAACAATCGAGAAAAACTGGGCATTACTCCAAACATAGGCTGAGATACCAGAGTCGATCAATGGAACGAAAGCATCATATCCTGCATTCTCATCTCGACCCATACCCGATGCTGGTGAGAAAATAATCGGTTTACCATAGGTACGAAGATCAAGATGTGCAGCAACATTGAGAAGATATTTTTCTAACATTGCTTCGCTCATATCGGTTGTGTAAAAACCTTCGATGAGCAGTCGCTGTCGAAAAATGTTTGGTGCAAGGTTTTTCATTAGTCTCCTTTAGAACAAGTCGTTAGACGATATGTGAAGCTTACAGGAGCATCTGCTTTGCATGGGGTAGAATTCTTCGGTCATGGCGATCGCCTACTAACGTATTACATAAGATTTGAGTTTTACCAAAATATCCCGCGATCGCGTCCAAGGAATAGAACCCCCTTCGTTTAAACCAACAGTGAGTGTAGTTTGGGGCAGACAATCAGGCAAGGATACGACGGTCTTGTAGCTGCATTGTCGTTTGGCGATCGGGTGGTTTCAAGTCTGTCGTTGCCTTTATTACCCTCTACAAGATCGGCTCCTGTTCCAGCATAGATCCTGTCTTTACCGCTACCACCATATATCTCATCATCTTCATGATTGCGATTCCTGCGCTTCAGTAAATTCAGGTTTGAGTTTAATCGTGCGATCGTTTTTATCATGTCTTTGTTGGTTGTTCGCTTACATTTACAACGGTAAGCTGGAACTCAATCAGGGTCAGCCCTGGTAAAGCAAGGAGATCGGCAAGCAGAAAGCGAGGAAAAGCGAGGTAGGCAGCTTTTGATGGTAAGATCAGTATAATTTTGGAAAGTCAGGGTATTATCGAGCAATCGCAACGTTGAATCATCAGGTACTTGGAGAGCGCGAATGGATGAGTCAAGTATTCACGGCGGCTGCCTTTGCAGAACAATCACCTTTGAGGTTGACCCACCCTTTCAGAAAATGGCTCATTGCCACTGCTCACGGTGTCGCAAGAGTACGGGCACAGGTCATGCGACCAATCTAACTATTGATCCCAGTCAGTTTCGATGGCTGTCAGGAGAGGAGGATATTACCCGGTATGACCTTCCCACCGCACAGAGCTTCGGCAAGTGGTTTTGTCGTCATTGCGGCTGTCCGATTCCTCGCCTAACGCGCAATGGCAGATTTATGGTGATTCCAGGTGGCTCATTAGATACAGCACCACCGATTACACCGACGGATCACATCTTCTGGGCATCTAGAGCGTCATGGGGTTGCACGAGCGGAGGACTGCCAACTCATGCCGAGTATCCAGAATCATGGTAAGAGTTGTCTAATAAACTGAGGATTTCTACATAGCCATCCGTTCCATTAACTCGAATTCTCTGTCCATCATCGATCAGTTTGGTAGCACTTTCTACTCCGACAACTGCACTTATGCCATATTCACGTGCTATAACTGCTCCATGTGTCATCAGTCCACCAACTTCGGTGACTAGTAGTTCGCCAAGTGAACTTTGCGGGGTAAAGGGTAAGGGGGAAAGGGGAAAAGGGTTTAAATCTCTTACCCTTTTCCCTTTTCCCTTTCCCCAGTCCTCACTTAGCATTTTTGGGTTGGCAGACTACTAGACCTTTTATGGATACAAACAATGGTGTCCAGCTAGGGTCAGTAAAGGAGGTGACTAATATATCTCCATCTTCTAGATCGGCATCTTCCATGTTAAAGATGACACGTGCGCGTCCCTCTATAACTCCGGAAGAAACAGATAGACCTACAATAGCTTCGGCTGGGAGATTTTCTCGTTTGTACCGACCTGCAATGATTTCACCGTCAGACGTAATAACCTAGTGTGGTAAAACTTACTAGAGAAGACGACTTTCTAGATTAGCCAAGTAAGCCTTGGGGTCTCTGTGAAATCGATACTGTTCAATTCTGGCTTTGTGGTGTTTTTGCAATTGAGAGCGTAATTCGAGCCAAGTATGAATATCAACTTGCGCTAAATCAGATGCGGTAAAAGAATGAAGTTTAGTAGCTATCGCACAGGCAAGTTTGACAGAACCACGAATAACGAGGGATGAGGGGGCAACCTTACGACCGGTACAACGACGTTGATGATGACGTAGCATACCAAAAGCATGTTCTAAGTCATTATTAGTTCTGGGAAAATCTTCAATTTCATAACAATGAAAAAGTCCAGACCAGTAGTGATGAGTGGTTTTTATAAAGTTATCGATTGCGGTACTAAGTGTCCCAGCTTTCTGCTTTTGTTGGGACATTTCTGTTAACAGTTGCTGATAACTTTGTTTGACTGCACCAGCATCAAGACCTATTTTATTATTGAGAATATTACTAGCTTTATCAACCCACTGATATGCAACTATAACAGGTGCAAATAAGGATGCAGTCGCAGATAATCCCTTAGCTATCAGGTATTTTAGGTTAACCAAAGGTGGTGGTAAAGCGCTTTTTTCCATCCTTCTAAGCTTTGCTCTATCAACGTCAAATTTTCTTGTAACTTTAATCCAGATGCCTCTAACGGTGGATGACCATCATTGGTTATAGAACTACGCACTGCCGAGCAATAATCTTCAATAATATTTGCCATTTCCTGATCTTCATTGGTAACACTACGTTCAATGTCTCGTAATCCTCTAACTTTTTTTTTCAATTCCTTTTTTGCATGTCTATCCGCCTCATATATGGGTTTAATTGCTCCTTTCAGGTAATGATAATGGCATAAACCATGAGCAATACTAAGTAATTCTACTTTTACAGCTTTACGAATTGATTGTTGTCCATCACTAACAACACCATCAATTGGTACATTTAGGGTATTAGTTACTTCTAATAATAACGCCACTAAATCTTCATTTCTTGATGATAATAAGGTTTTAGCTAGTATTATTTCTCCTGATAAGCAATCTCGAATTACCCATAATACCTCATGTCCAATTTCTGGCTGCATCCCATCAATGGCTAATATCACTCGTCCTTGATTTTTAACTATTGCTTTTAACCTTTTATGGTTTTTTAGCCATAAAGAAAGTAACTCGTCATATCTGTCAATTAAGTGCGTGACCGAACGCTTACCTTATACATATACCCTTTAATTCAAGGTGAGTGTGTATTTGAGGAACACTTCTATGTTCCTGGTAGCGTAATGCTCCTACATAAGCAATCACATCCAAACCAAATTCGTTCTGTGGTAGAGCGAGTGACCCTTCTTGCTCTGGTCGATATGCTTTTTTGTACCGCAGACATGACTTATTTTGACATCGACGAATTTTTAGCTGTAGTTCTACTACCTCATAAAACGTTCTTATATGTCGAGGATTATTGTATTCATTCCACATTGCTTGACCGCACAAAGGGCATTTTTTTGAACACAATCGAGTACTTCGAACGATGTTGCCTCTGGTTTTAGACTTTTTCTTGCCAAGCTTTTGCACCATTATTTCGTTACAAGGTCAAGATTACAGGATTTTTACTCTCCTCTAGTAAGTTTTGCCATGCTAGGCAAAAACTGGTATTGCTCTGGTCAGCCATGCGTCACTTTGCTGCAGAACTACTCAGTGAAGGCTGGGCAGTCACATATACTTAATGGACACACCGCGCTGATTTAATGAGCGTTGAATTTCTACCAACTGTTGATGCTCATGCTCATGATGCCAAACGATAAATGCCAGCACATCTAGCCCATACGTACTGTAAGGAAAGCTGTATTTGAGTACGCCAGTAGCGTAGTAATGTTTACCAAAATGTGTGCAACTGGGATTGGTACATTCTTTACTGTTGCCTGCCATAAATACTGCACCATCCATTGTTTGAACGGTTTTACGCATGTGTCTTGGTCTGCGTAGTGCTAATTCTGCCCCACAATGCACGCACTCGATGAGCGAACATTCTAATACTATTCGTTTAATATTACTGAATTTTCGTTCTGGGCGATGGCGAGGCAACTTTACTATCACTAATTTTTTACTGCTGCTAGGTGCTTTCCTTAGCTTACCTGCTTTGTATAACAATTAGATAGCTAGGGAAGCCAATACCATCTGGCAAAGCGCTAGCAAAACTCCTGCCTTCGCCAGTCGTACCCTCGACTACATTCTCATGAGTATGGGTCAGTTTCATTTATCCGATGGCAAAGGTATTATGTAAATCATGTAATCGGATGCCTTAATGTTTCAGACAAGGCTGGACTTTTAGTTCGCAGTGGCAGCCGTTTCGATCAGTTCGGCAACTTCATTAGGGTGGGAAAGAAACGGCACATGGCTGGCTTTGATCTCGGTGGTTTTGGCACCAATACGTTTTGCCATAAAGCGCTCTAGATCAGGATTAATGGACCGGTCTTCTTGAGCCACAAGATACCAGGAGGGGATTTTCTTCCAGGCGACATCAGTCACTGATTGGTCAAAAGCGACACTGTTGATTGGCTTTTGGGTGGCTGCCAGCACGCTTGCCTCGGCAGTTGGGAGATCCCTGGCAAAGACATCGTGCAACTTCGCTCGATTAACGTAGAAGAAACCTGCCGCATCAGGCACCAGTGCTGAACTGAGTGGGGAAGGGGCGTATTTGCCATTCAACTCGGTAGTCTTCTCACCTGCATCTGGTGCATGGGCAGCAATATAAACGAGTGCTTTCATGTGTGGGTTACCAGCCGCCGCACCTGTAATCACGGTACCACCATAGGAATGTCCCACCACTACGACAGAACCCTTTTGGGCATCAATGACCCGTTTGGTCGTGGCAACGTCGTCGGGGAGAGATGTCAGGGGGTTCTGTACAGCCGTTACCGTGTAGCCATCTCGTTCTAGCAGTGGGATAATCCGTTGCCAGCTAAAGCCATCCGCGAAGGCACCATGCACGAGAACGATCGCGGGTTTGGGGTTCGACGTTTGGGCTAAGGGTTGTGCCGTAACTGCATCTGAATGATGTATCGCCAAACCGACAGTAAAGCCAACGACAAGTAGCAAACTGAGCAAAAATCCTTGAACTCTTTTCTGTGCGAATAACATGGTTGTGATTCTTTTTGTAGTGATTTAGATTGAATGGAGGACGTGAGGGCTAAACAGGTAGGCATGACCGGAGACGATCGCCTCCTCTGACCGCTCTGATGCAGGGTTTCGCCTGCCGTTGGTGGCAATAAAGGGGAGGAAGCGATAAAAACTCCCCATCGTTCCGGTCATGGTTAGTCTGCACTGTCTGGATCTCTGACATCGCTCTCCTCTAAGATCCAGCAAGGGGACACAGGGGTATAACTCCCCGCCAGTGCATTTCGAGTGATTGGGCAAATTGGGTCTCTGACACGATCGTTCCCTATTGCAGATATTTCTTGAGCTCCGGCAGCTTGAACGAAAAGAGAACGGGTGGCTGGAAATTCCGCTAAACCATTCAGCAAGCCGAAGTCATAAATCATGCCGTTGATGCAACTCTAGTGGACAAGACCAGAGCGGAGTGCCCAAATTGCTGCTTGAGTGCGATCGCTCACATAGAGCTTCTTCAAAACATTGCGAACATGGGTCTTTACTGTACCCACCGTGATATAAAGCTTCCCGGCGATTTCAATGTTGTTGTGCCCATCAACAATCAGTTGCAATACCTCTAACTCGCGCTCAGTCAACGGTTCAATCGTAATAATTTGCCTGTACTCTGGCTTGATCGCTCAAATAGCAATTGTACCAGCAGGGTTGTTGCCATCAACCTGAACCGAATAAGCTTGCTGAAGTAATTCACTCACCTCTTGTGCAACAAAGGTAAGCGCACTATTCAAACGGGAGTCAAAGTGTTGTTGCGGAAAGCTGCGCGACACTTCAAGGCTATCGACAGGAGTAGGTCAAGGCATTGCAAATCACGACTCATGAGTTTGTCTCTTAATCTATATTTTACGGTTTAGAACGCATTACCTTTTACGACACAACCCGCTAAACTGCCGCTGATAGCTCTGGTTGAAACTTTGCTTTCTTCGTGCGACAGACTGGACATTTCCAATCTTCCGGCAGATCCTCAAACGCTGTTCCTGGAGCAATTCCAGACTTTGGATCGCCTTCCGCCAGATCATAAATGTGAGCACAGACCGGACATTTATATCATTCCATAAGTACTTCCTGAGTAGTATGAGAAAAGCTTGGAAAATCTATCATTTGTTCACTACGTTACTGGTTCACCAACGTGTTCAATCAAACAACTCCTCTTCTTTGTGCGTCTTTAATACACAATCTGCTTTGGGATAAGCAACGCAAATGAGTACATACCCTTCAGCCATCTGCTCTTCACTGAGAGAAGATCGTTCGGATTGGTCAACTGCGCCTTCAATCAGTTTTGTCGTACAAGTAGAACACACACCCTGCCGACAGGAGTAGGGCAAATCCATTCCTGCTTCTTCCGCCGTTTCCAGAATGTAGCGATCATCTTGAACTGCAACGGTTTGATCAATGTCTTTGGCTTCGTTAAACAGCCTGACTTGGTAATTAACTCCCATGAGACAAAACCTCTAATTTCTCTAAAAAAGTGCTGGGAAATTGGGTTGTTGCAAAAGGTTAGGGTAACTTCAGCAACATTGGTATAACTCCCCGCCAGTGCATTTCGAGTGATTGAGCAAATTGGTTCAGAAACCCAATCGTTCCCTATTGCAGATATTTCTTCAATTCAGCGGCTGCCTGGACAAAAAGAGAACGGGTGCCTGGAAGCTCGGCTAAACTATTCAGCAGTCCGAAGTCATGAATCATGCCGTTGTAACGCACGGTGGTCATAGTTACCCCAGCTTCATCGAGCTTGCGTCCATAGGCTTCACCTTCATCCCGCAAGATATCGCTTTCTGCAACCTGAATTAACGTCGGGGGCAATCCTTTCAGTTGTTCAACTTTAGCCTGCAAGGGAGAGGCATAAATGTCTTTGCGTTTTTCTGGGTTAGCAATGTACATGTCATACATCCACTTCATCAACGGCGTTGTGAGAAACCGTTTATCGCCAAATTGGTGATAAGACTCCGTTTCAAAATTTGCATCGACGATCGGCCACATCAGGATTTGCAGCTTGATGTGTGGACCGCCCTTTTCTTTCGCAATTAACGTCGTTATCGTTGACATATTGCCTCCGACACTGTTGCCAACGATCGCCAGGTTTTTGCCATCAACTCCAATCTCATCACCATGCTCGGCAACCCATTTCGTCGCGGCATAGATTTCATTAATCGCCTGGGGATATTGAGCATCTGGCGTGCGGGTGTAGTTGACAAAGACAGCCGCAAACCCTGAATGTACAACAAGATCGCGAACCATACGTTTGTGTGTTGGATAATCACCCAAGACCCATCCACCACCATGAATAAACATGAAAACGGGCAATGTGCCTTTGACACCCGCAGGTCGCACGATGTTGAGCGCGATCGCGTAATCATCAGCAATAATCGTTTTCTCAGACTCATCAATCCCTGAAAGATCAACCTGAACGGAGGTCTGAGTATCCACTAGTACTTGACGTGCTTCGAGTGGAGTGAGTGTTTCTAACGCCATACCTGCTGAATTTAACTCCTTCAAGAATGCTTTTGTTTCCTTAGAAAGACGCGGATCATCTGCAACTTCCAAAATGTTTAGCGTTTGCGGTTTTGCTTGAACAGTCATAAATCCTCCTTGAATTTTATAGATGGTGGATCAGACACAACGGTATAACTCTCCATCAGTACATTTTTAGATTGCTCAGTTTACTCAGACCCTAAAATGTGTAATTTTGCGTTCCACTATTTGTCGGGTGTGACCAGGTTCGTTTCATTGGTATCAACGACAAAGACAGCTAGCATACGCATGGGTTGAGTATCACTGGCATTTGCACTGACAAGATGATGATTGCCAGGTACTTCAAAAAAGTTCTCACCAGCGTGATACACCTGTTCCGGATTGTCATTGATTTTGCTACGAATCGCACCCTCCAGAACTGTTGCATAGATGAAAGCCGAGCTTGGATGGGTGTGAGCAGGCGATGAGCCACCTGGCGCATATTCGACTAGCACGCCTTTCATGCTTTTACCGGGCACATTGGGAAGGGCATGATCAAAGACCAACGTTATCTTGGACTTATCAGTAGACATATCATCGGCTGAAGCTGCGAATACAGGAAGCGCTGTGAATACGAAAAAAGCTGCGAATATGGAGAGTGCTGCGAATGCAACTCTGTGGAGGAATTTAGTGAACATTTGGTTTCTCCCTTGGGAATACAAATTCGTCGAGCCAAATCTGCCGTATGACACATCCCCTCCTGTGAGATCCAGCGAGGGGACACAGTGGTATAACTTCCCGCCAGTGCATTTCTAGATTGCTCAGCTTAAATCACAAAGAATTTCTGGTCATCAGACCAGGAGATGCCAAGTGTGGACTGGTGTGCCAAGCCCAGGTCGTCAGTGCAACACCAATCAAAGCCGGGAGAGTGACAGCAGGAAAATCTTGCGTAATAGTTGATGGAGAGGAAATGCCGACTGCAACTTCCCATAGATGGAAACTGGCATGAGCGATTAGCCATGATGTTGCCGCAGCCCACAGATCAAAGCGGTGCGCTGGTTGGAACATCCCGATCGCGAAAGCAGCACCGAGGAACATTTGAATCATCCCAATATCGCGGATGAAGTGCTGGTTAAAGGAACCCGTGTGGGTCACGCCAGGAATGATGTTGTACCACGCCAGCAGAGCAACAAGCATAAACAGTCCGTTGCCAAACAGGAATAGTCCGTTGAACGCGATCAGCATGAATCCCACGACCAAAATGGTTCGAGCACTTGCAGTTATTTTCATGATTGCTTACCTTGCCGTGTTGAGTTGAGGTTCCATCCGACCCGGTTTGTACGCATGCACATTGGCATCCAGGCAAGCGGGAGCTAGCCACAAAGCCAGGTTTCGGACGTAGATTTTGATGTCCTCAAGGGTGTGTGGCTCTCGCTTAAAGCCATCCCCTATAGGTTCAGTGACATAACTGGGAGCACCCATGTCGGGGTTCCAGTTGTGATCGGCAAAATGGTGAAAGGTGGATTCAGCGACGGCACGCCCCAGGATGTTGCCTGCTGCGTCCTGTTCCCGCTCAAAGGCGACAGCCAGGTTAAACAGACGACCGGAAATCAGGCTTTTGCCCATCGCAATCACGCGAGCATTGCTAACACCTGTGGGAACCCCAACTGCCCCTTCATGGGGATGAGCCGGGAAGAATTAGATATATCTGGAAGGGGATGCTGGAGTATGCAGGAGTTCGTGAACGGGTTCAACGGGTATGACAATTTGATAGTCGCCGTTGCGCCCGGAGTGGTAGTTAGGCCAGGAAATCGAAGTCGTATCGGTGTCGTCAATTTGCCGCTGGGATTCATCTGGGTCTTGATTGCGCGTGTGAAAATAGTGGGCAGCCCCAACCCCGTCCAGATTGCAGATAGAGGAGCCTAAGTCTTGATGGTCGCGTGTAATTAGGCTACCGCCGCCTCGTTGACGAAAGGCATTAATGCTGGCAGATTCCGTTGGTGTGATACCGTTGCCAGTATCTACAGCAAACAGCCATAGCTCATCAAATTCTGAGTGCTCAAGGGTGTTCAAAACCGGGTCATTCTCCTCGGCATCTAATTCCCGGTTACGTGCCACGACCTGACAGAGAGGGGAACCATTTTTATCTCTTAGAGATATGAGGTGATCGCGCAACAAGGAGAACCGTTCAATACTCCAGTCATCTTTTGATGCCGGAATGGTGGTTTGTAGCAAAATGCGAATTGGTTTTTCCATAGAGGTATTCCGGTAAAATTAAACCTGTCGGACTGCCGCCGATTACCGCATCACGACGGACAAAGAGCGGTTTCTAGCAACCGGGTTTCTTCTGGCAAACCGATCAAATTTGATAGCAGCATTCACGAGAAACCCGGTTTCTGTAGACGTTCTAGGCTGCTTTAGCTTGGTGGCCAAGCCACTGATCGAAGTTCGTCGCCCCAATGCGTGGATTGTCGCCAGGGGTAAGGGAGCGATCGTTTAGCTCAATGCCGAAGTAGCGGGCGTGGATGTCTGTAACCACCCTGCGTGTGTCGTTGTTTGCACTCAAGAAGCGTTGAACAAGTTCGTCCAGACGGAATTTTTCGGGGCCAGCCACCTCGATCGTGCTGTTCAAGGGTGCCCCAACGGTGATTTTGGTCAGTGCGGCGGCTACGTCATCCGATGCAATCGGCTGCATAAGGGCAGGTGACAAGCGAACTGTTTGCCCGTCGGTGCTCGATTGGGCGATACCGCTGAGAAACTCGAAGAACTGTGTTGCGCGGAGGATCGAATAAGGAATCTTGGAGTCCTTGATCAGCTTTTCCTGGGCGACCTTTGCTCGCATATAGCCGCTGTCGGGCAAGCGATCAGCATTGACGACTGACAGTGCCACATGATGTCCCACGCCAGCCGCAGCTTCTGCCGCTAGCAAGTTACGACCGGATGTCTCAAAAAACTCTAAAACTGCCTTGTCCTCGAACGAAGGCGAGTTCGCCACATCCACGACCACCTGAGCACCTACAAGTGCCTCAGCCAGCCCCTCACCCGTGATGGTGTTGATGCCCAATCTGGGTGATGCTGCCACGACCTCATGACCAAGCTGACGCAGATTGTTCACGAGTTTTGTTCCAATGAGTCCAGTGCCACCAATAACGACAATCTTCATACTGAATCTCCTAAATAGTGAATCCCTTGCAGCAGAAACTTAGCTAAGCGATCGGGGACTGGGATCGTAGAACTGGGTTACTGCTAGAAATCAGGGAATTGTGAAGGTTATCAGGCGACTAGGAGTGAGCGGTCTGCTATGTCCTTTCCCTCGCACCTTTGAACCTGATGTCACTACATTAGAGAAGTTTTTTGGGTTTGTCGTTGCCTATAAATTCACTACTTTGAGGTCACTAGGACGAGGCTAAATAAAGAAAAGGTGAACTTTTTCGCGAGCAATTTTGGTTTGATTTAGCTGAATCCCTTCTGTTACCAAAGCTTTAGTCTGGTCGTGTTCAAAACAAAAAGTTCACCTCGAACTGGTGGTAAAATCAGTCCACTACCATTAATGGAGTAAAAAACGATGGATTTAGAAGATGCGTTGCATGTTGCTAATTCCGTCGTCTTCGCCAAAGTAGGTAGACGGCTCAATGAAGTAGAAGTCGCCATTCTTCTGGGTACCCTGCAAGAGCAGACCTACGAGCAAATTGCTGAAGTGTCTGGCTACTCCCTCAGCTATATCAAGCGCAACGTCGGGCCCAAACTTTGGAGCTTGCTGGAGCAAGCCTGCGGGGAACCCGTCAGTAAAACCAACTTTCGCGGGGCATTAGAACATCAGTGGCGGCGATCGCTGATTGATGCCACCCAAACCCAGACTCTAGCCTTTGAACAACCGAATGCCGCACCTCCAGCCACCGCTACTGTGACCGTTTTGCCTCAGATATGGGCTGACTGGGGAGAGGCGATGGATATAACCCAGTTTTGTGGGCGAACTGGAGAATTACAGACCCTGGAGGAATGGATTGTGACAGAGCGCTGTCGAGTCGTGGCACTGCTGGGGATAGGTGGAATCGGTAAAAGTACCCTAGCTGTCAAACTGGTGCAGCAGATTCAAACCAAGTTTGAGGTGGTGGTGTGGCGATCGCTGCAAAATGCCCCACCGTTTGAAGAGTGGTTAGAGACAGTGTTGCCACTGCTATTGCGGGCACAGGGAGAGGATGTCGCTGTGCCAAGCAGCCTGGATGGGAAACTGCTGAAGCTGAGGTCGGGGTTGCGTCAAAAGCGCTGTTTGCTGATTCTGGACAATGTTGAGACGATCCTGAGTGCCGGACAATCGGCACAGTATCGAGCAGGTTATGAGAGCTATGGTCAGCTATTCAAGGAGATTGGGGGAGTTCCCCATCAGAGTTGCTTGCTGCTTACCAGTCGGGAAAAGCCTAGAGAGATTGTGCCACTGGAAGGGGAGCAGCAAGCAGTCAGAACATTCCTACTCAAAGGACTGAACCCAGAAGCAGGACAAAAACTATTTCGCTGTAAAGGAAACTTCGCGGGAACCAACTCAGAATGGGAGCGATTAGTCACCCATTACGGTGGCAATCCCCTGGCGCTGAAGCTGGTGGCAGCCACAACCCAGGATCTCTTTAGTGGTAGCATTGCTGAAATATTGAACTATGTACAGCAGGGGTTTGCGGTCTTTGATGATATTCGCGACTTGCTCCAGCACCAGTTCGATCGCCTGAGTGAGATTGAGCAGGAAATGCTGTTTGAGTTAGCGATTAATCGCGAACCAGTCTCGCTTTCCAAGTTGAACCAGGATTTGGTAACTCAGGCTGCTAGGCGCAGACTACCGGATGCAATGCAGTCGTTATTGCGGCGATCGCTGATTGAAAAGGAGGGTGAGCGGTTTTTTCTCCAGCCCGTTGTGATGGAGTATGCCAGCGACCAACTCGTGCAGTGCATCTTTTGGGAAATTGCCAGCCAATCGCCAGAGCGTCTTAAAAGCCATGCCCTGATCAAAGCCCAGGCAAAAGACTACGTGCGAGAGATGCAAAAACGATTGATTGTGGAGCCTATCACTGAACAATTGCAGCTTCAGTTTGGCAAGTCACAAAGCCTTGAACAGCAATTAAAAAACCTGTTGGAACAGCAAAAGCAAGCACCTCAGCCCAATTATCTTGCTGGTAATCTCCTCAATCTGCTGGTGCATTTGCAAAGCAATTTACGAGGCTGTGATTTGTCGGAGCTAGCTGTATGGCAAGCCGACTTGCGGCAGGTCAACTTGGCGGGTGTCAATTTTCGCAACGCCGATCTAACCACATCTGTGTTTGCAGAGACCTTAAGTAGCGTCATGTCAGTCAGTTTCAATCCAGATGGTAGTCTGCTGGCGATCGGCGATTTGGACGGTAAGATTTACCTGTGGCGCGTGGTTGATGGTCAACCGGTTTTGACAGTGCAGGGACATGAGGGTTGGATCTGGGCGGTCACCTTCAGTCCCGACGGAAAAACGCTTGCCAGTTGCAGCCATGACTGGCTGATTCGGTTGTGGGATGTGCAGATCCCCGATATTGAGCATTCCAATTCTGCAAACCTGGATACAGCAAGTGATTCTAGCCATCGCCCTGGAACCTGTCTCAACACACTGCGGGGTCATTCTCATCGAGTTTGGACGATCGCCTTCAACCCCGATGGTCAACTGCTGGCGAGTGGCAGCGATGACCAGACGATTCGGCTCTGGAATGCCCAAGACGGTACCTGTCTGGCGGTTTTGCCAGGTCACACGGGCGGGGTGACTTCAGTTTGCTTTAGTCCCAACGGAAAGTTGCTGGCGAGTGCTGGTGAAGACGCTTCGATCCGATTGTGGAGTGTTGATCGCAGAACCACCCTCAAAACCTTGCAAGGACATAGCCGTTGGGTGAGGACAGTCACCTTCAGCCCCGATGGTCAACTCCTGGCCAGCGGGAGTGAAGATGGCACCATTCGACTGTGGCAGGTCGGGACAGGTGTCTGCTTCAAAACCCTGCAAGGGCATACAGGTTGGGTTACCTCACTCAGCTTCAATCCCAACGGTCAAACGCTTGCCAGTAGCAGTGAGGATGCTTCAGTGCGATTATGGAATGTGCAGGATGGCACCTGCTTCAAACTGCTGCAAGGTCATAGCAGTTGTGTTTGGAAAGTTGCCTTTAATCCAGATGGTCAAACCCTCGCGAGTGGCAGTGCAGACCTTTCTGCTCGATTGTGGGATGTTCAAGGCGGCACCTGCCTTAAAACATTTCACGGACGAACCAATGGGATTTGTTCAGTCAGCTTTAGTCCAGATGGCTCCACCTTAGCCAGTGGCAGTTATGATGCCCTCGTGCGGTTATGGGATATGCGACAGGAAACTTGCTCCAGGGATTTGCCTGGACACACTAGTTGGATCTGGGCAGTGGCAGTTCACCCGAATAGTCAACTGGTTGCAAGTGCCAGCAATGATCAAACCGTGCGGTTATGGAATGTGCGAGACGGAAGCTGCCTTAGAACCCTTCATGGTCATACGGGTTGGGCTTGGGCAGTCGCGTTTAGCCCCGATGGACAAACCCTTGCGAGTGGCAGCAATGATCACACGGTGCGGTTCTGGGATGTACGAGACGGAAGGTGCCTTAGAACTCTTCACGGACATACCTGTTGGGTTTTGTCCGTTGCCTTTAGCCCCGATGGTCAGACTCTAGCGACGAGTAGCATGGACAGCTCAGTTCGATGGTGGGATGTGCGAGACGGAAGGTGCCTGAAAACGTTAAACGACCATACCAATGGAGTTCGCTCCGTTGCCTTCAGCCCTAATGGTCTTTTCCTAGCCAGTGGCAGTGACGACCAAACGATTCGGCTGTGGGATATCCGAGACGGCACCTGCCAAAAAGTACTGCAAGGGCACAGCAGTCGGGTCTGTTCGGTTCAGTTTAGTCCGATCGACGTTAGCCTGCCATCCGGTTCAGATGCACTTTTGGTCAGCGGTAGTCAGGATGAAACCATTAAATTGTGGAATCCGACAACAGGTGAGTGTCTCAAAACGCTGAGAGCTGATCGCTTGTATGAAGGCATGAATATTCAGGGTGCGACCGGGTTGACAGTAGCTCAAAAGTCTACCCTAAAAGCATTAGGGGCGATTGAGCATTAAGGTGATCTCAGCAACTGCTCTTGTGTTCGATCTCATCTAATAACTGATGAAACCTATTGAGTGGAAGTTGCAAATATCCGTAAATCTAGCTGGATGCCTAAGTCAGGAGGGTGACTTCCTGGCTTAGGCATCCAGCTAGGTTGATGATTACTTGCAGTAAACAGCAAAAAAGAAGGGGAAACCCCAAGATAAAGGTAACGACACCCAAGCTTGAGGTCTCCCAATGAATATGGTAGACGGTTCAACCCTGTTGACAACAATTTTTGTGCTGGTAGATGACTGGTATCAGCAAAAAGGCTTTCGTTATGTACCGTTATTGCCAGGGCCATCACCAAGATTCACAGATAGTGAAATGTTAACGTTATTGGTAAGAATGGCACGCTTGAAAAGCTGAAACCTGGTCAGGGCAGGGTGTGGGAGGTGTGGGAGGACAGAGAAGGGTGGGAGGTGTGGAAGGCAATGCAGCGTTCGTTGATATGCAGTTATTCAATTTCTCCTCTTTCTCCCCACACTCCCCACACTCAAAAAGCAAGTTATATCAGGGCTTTACGATTAACAAGCGTGACATTCGTTATTGCTAGCAATGGATTTTTTCCCATACCCAGGAGAACAACAGTTTTTAGGGTTTATGCGGACCAACTATTTGAGCCTCTTCCCAAAACTGTTAGATCAAAGCCAGTTCAACCGACGAGCCAGACGTTTGGAAGGAATGCTGGAAGAATTAAGACGTTTCTGGGTCGTGGAGTTGGGAGCCATCTTTGAGCGTACCCTACTGTTGCATACAAAACCATTACCAGTAGTGGGTTACAAGCGAGATAAGCTCAGAAGTGATTTTACAGGCAGTGCTGATTATGGGTGGTGTGCCAGTTGGAAAATGAACTACTTTGGTTACAAATTGGTACTCATCAGTACTCTCAACGGTATACCCTTAGTTTACTCTTTAGTGCCTGCCAGTACTGATGAACGTCTCGCCGCCGAATCAGTTTTAGGCTGCGTTCGTGGTTGTCGTATCTTGGCTGACAAAGGATTCATTGCTGGCCAATGGCAGAGCGATATCTCCAAAACTACAGGTAATCAGATTTTCACCCCCTATCGAGCTAACCAATTACAACAACAACCAAAAGCTTTTGAGGGTTTATTAAATAGCTTGCGAGAACGTGTCGAAGGCGTATTTAACGAGGTACAAAATACCGGACGTAATTTGGAACGTCTGCTGAGAAAGAAAGTTGATGCTCTGTGCGTCCATGTTGCCGCTAAAATCACCAGTCATACTCTACGTCTTTTTCTGCGTCAGCTTTTTGGTATTGATGTCCTTACTTTTGAGCAACATCCTCTCCTTTAATTCACATAAGGCGTATTGTATTTCCCCACTTGGGAAAAAATAGTAAAAGTGATTGGGCACAAAAATTTTGTCTTCATCGCTGATTGTAAAGCAGGTTCTATTGCAACCCGTGCCAACATAGCAGCAAATCAAGGATTTTATTGTGTTCCCTTACCCATGAGTGGGCAAAACCCCCAATTCCTCAAACAATGGGTACTTGAACCACCACCAGAAAGTGTCGATATTCGTTTACCACGACAGGAAGAACAAGAAACTGCTATTTATCTACAGGAATTACAGAAGATAACTTCATCAACTTTGAGCTTGTAAAATTGCGGCCACATTCTCACAAAACACTTGTAGATGTCTTTAGTCTTGGGGATGAATCCATTGACTTACAAGAGACAAGCAGTTGACGATAAAGATGGGGGACTGACATGGGGTAGTTTTTTGTGTGGAAACTTGAGCATCCCATTTCGTCCCCCTCTTTGTCATCCTTGTCTCAGTAAAATTCCCCATATATCAAACATTCAGGACTTTTCTGCACCATTAAGCTGCTTTCCTATGGACTTAATGTAGCTGAATTTCTTTGAGTACACAAGGCACGCGATCGCTGCTAAACTCATGGAGTTTTAGACAATCGGCAACCCAAAGATTAACAGAACTTGTTACCTACCACTGCGTGAAATAAGTCTCAAGATAGTGTATGCCTCACCACAGAAGGACTTAAGCTTGGCATATAAGTTTTGGGAAATAGTGATGAATAAGGAAACAGTTCCTAGTCAAGCGGAAAAATCGAATCCAGAAGGTGAACCGTCGCAACTAAGTCCAGAGCTACTGGACAAAATCAAACACCCTGCGAGAATTGACGATGTTATTCGGGAGCAATCGCCAGAAGAACGCAAGAGTAACCCAGCTTTAGTACCAGAAATGATTGATGATTCAAGCGAACAATGATCGGGTTGGCGATGGAGTAATCTAAAAGCTCAGGTTTCTAAATTTTTAGATAAGTCAATAATCTTGTTAGTAAATGGTTGCTGTCTAAGAGTAAGCAGTTTGTCTTGATATACTTCCGGCGCGTTGATGCGTAGTAGCACCGCCGGAATCTCAACTTTTACTTAATAAATTACCGGATAAAGCTATCTGATTTTGTTAAGTGCGTTCACGTAGTGTGTCGTAGACATTCGCATCCTATTACTGAATAAAAATAGATGCCTCATTTTCTTTACATCTGGGTGCATTAATCAAACCTAAGTTGTCTTTTCTAAATTAAAAATAAGCTGATTTTTTCTCAACCCACTATGTTTAAGCTGTAATCCATAATTTTTCTAAATAGATTCAGCCTAATTCACTATACATAAAAATAAGTATTAGTTGATGAGTAACAATTACTAGTCAGATGACCGAATTCTTCAAGAACGAGGAATCTAAATCTAGCTTCAGGAACTTCATTCAACTCTATATTACTTCTTGTCATCTATACTAAGTTAGATTATACAAAAGTCTATTTTCTAACCAGGGTTGTATATACAGGAGTTATCACAAAGTAATTTAATATTCAAATATTACCTGATTTATGAATAATACTTCAGCCAATAAAACCTGTCTAAAAATATAAATTCACGACTTACGCAAAATAATGGAAAAACGAACCGCATTCGCGCAGCGTCTCGTTAGAGAAGGCGCAAAGGACACAAAGGAATGAGAGTTTCAGAGAGTTATCGCGTAAGTCCTAAAATTTTAACAAGTAAGTTCTAAATAATCCTTATAAGTCCAGCGAAGTTTATAAATTTGAAGACGATAAAATATTCAGAAATTATGCAAGATTATGGAATAACATGAAATATTTACAAAGCGTATCGTTGGGGCAGCTTCCCGTGGAGAATATAAGCAGCTTACCGCAAAGTTCTTGCATAAGTCTTCATATTATGAAACCATAGCTTGTAACTTGCTGATACAACTGCGGCTAGCCTGTCTCTCGGCTCACTCCAGAAAAAAGTACTGGTACTAGTAACGATAATGACGCGCTCTCCAAATTCAAAAAATAATCAGGAACCATCTAATCCTCGTTTATGGCTCCTCCTCTTGGGACGTACCAGTTTAGCTCTCGGTGTCGTTTTGCTGGTTGGAATTGCAGTCGGTGTTTGGTGGGCTAGAAGCTATGTATATAAAGATTTAGCGCCATTAGTACAGCAAAATCTCGAACAATTGCTTGGGCGACCAATAAAAGTAGGAAAAGTTGAACGTTTTTCGCTCTCTAGTTTGAGATTTAGCTCTTTATCCATACCAGCAACTACCACCGATGCAGACCAGGTGGTAGCAAAAGCCTTGGATGTGCAGTTTTCGCCCTTGCAAGTTCTCTTAACTCGAAAACTGGTATTAAATGTAACCTTAGTTCAGCCCAATGTCTACATACAACAGGATCGAGATGGTCGTTGGGTTACAGCCCAAGTGAAGGCTGGGGAAGGAAAAGGTGCTATTCAAACAGAGTTGCAAACACTTCAAATTCAAGATGGAAATGTGGAGTTGATGCCGTTCGCCGCACCAACTAGACCGAAAGGTTCAGTAATATTAAATCAAGTTGGTGGTGTTGCCCGATTTTTTGATCAAAATCAAAGGATTGGTTATGACATCAATGCTCAACTCGCCAGGGGAGGTGGAGTAAAAATCTCTGGTGAGACACAACTAAAGGCTCAACAAACTAATCTCAAGCTGCAAGCACAAAATTTACAAGCCTCTGATATAAGTCGATTAATTGAGTTACCAATTGCCTTGCAAGCAGGGTATTTAAATGCTGACTTAGCAGTTCAGATTCCACCCAAACTGTCAGACATAGCAATTACAGGAACGGCTACTGCTAATCAAATCACTGCCAAAATTAAAAATATCCCTCAGCAAGTTTCTAATTTTAATGGAAGATTTTCATTTCAAGGTCAGACAGTTGCTTTAGAAAATTTGAGTACGAACTTTGGCAAAGTTCCCATTCTGGCTAATGGAACAATTAATAGTCAAACTGGTTTTAATGTCTCTGCCCAGATAAAACCAGTTAGTGCTAAAAATATTTTAGATACATTGAATGTAAATTCGTCAGTCCCAGCTAGTGGCGAAATTCAAGCAAATATTCAGGTGTTAGGCGCACTTCAAAAACCAGTTGTTAGCGGTACAGTAAGCAACACAAAACCTATTCAAGTTGACCGCGTTCTCTTCAAAGCTGTCAATACTGATTTCCGCTTGAATGTTTCTCAAATGGCATCTCAACTTGCTGTCTCTAATTTGAAAATAGTCCCCGCAGCCGGTGGTCAAATCACAGGAGGCGGTCAAGCTAATTTGGGAGCCAAAAGTGACGTAAGATTTAATGCTCAAGTTGACGGAGTATCCGGGGATATATTAGCGCGTGACTATGGCGTTAGTTTACCGATCGCAGTTGGAAATGTCTCAGCAAAAGCAGAAGTCTCCGGCCCACTTGGCAAACAGCCTTTGAACCTTGATGTTTCCAGTGTTCAGGTAACGCCGCCAACAGGGGGGCAAATTACAGCCAGTGGTCAAATTCAACTCGCTCCCCAAGGTCAAGTAAATATAGGTATTCAAGCTCAAGGTTTACCAGGAAATGCGATCGCTCAAGGTTACAATATTTCAACTCCCCTGAATCTCGGTGGTATATCTGCGAACGCTAAAGTTTCTGGATCGCTAGGTACACCCTTAAACGTCAATGTTGCTCGCGTTCAAGCAAATCCAGAGGTGGGAGGGCAAGTAATCGCTAGTGGTCAACTTCAGCTTGCACCCCAAGGTAGGGTGGCGTTGAATGTCCAAGCCCAAAATTTACCAGGAGATGCGATCGCACAAGCATATAAATCCTCACCCAGCATCACCATTGGGAATGTATCCGCAAATGCCGATATTTCCGGCACTCTGAGCAACCTGCAAGCAGTCGCGCGGGTGCAAGCGCCGAAAGCCACCTATCCCACTACTGGCAGGGTTGTTGTTACCAAACAAGGAGAGAATATCGTCTTTCCAGATGCCGTGTTGAACGTCGCAGGTGGGACAATTAGGGCGAAAGGTCAACTTGCACAACAACGCTGGCAAGCAGCTGTCAAAACTTCTCAAATTCAACTCAATCGTTTCTCACCACAACTGCGAGGACGGCTTAATAGCAATCTTCAGTTAGCAGGGACAACAGAATCTTTCCAGCTTGCAGATATTCGCGCCGCCGGACAAATCCGCCTTTCCCAAGGAGTAGCGCTACTGGCAAAACCGCTAACAGCTCAATTTCAGTGGAATGGAAAGCAGATTATAGTTGAAAACGCAAGTACCCCAGGATTGAGTGCTAATGGTGCGATCGCAATTCAGTCTCCACCAACAGGCTCACCCCAAATTGCGGGATTTGATTTAAATGTACTGGCACAGAATTTCAACTTAAAAAATACTGGTTTTCAAGTTCCTGGAGACGTAGCGTTAGCGGGGGTACTTGATTTTAATGGAAGAGTTACAGGCACTCCAGATGTTTCCCAAGCTAACGGCAACATCCGGTTACGGAATTTCCAGGTTAGTAACTTGGCATTTGACCCGCTTTTAACTGGAAACGTGAATTTTCAAGGGGGACAGGGAGGAAGTCTGCGATTAGCTGGGAAGCAAGACATAATTGCGCTTAACTTGAGTGCAAATTATCGTCCAACCTCATTTTTAGTTCGGCAGGATGGCGCACTCACCACGGGTAGAACCGAGGGAGATAACTTACTCATCAACGCCCAACAGTTTCCTATAGCTTTGATTGGGGGCTTTTTACCTAACAATCAATTGAAACCTTTAGGGGGGCAATTATCGGGAAATTTAGTTGTCAATCTTAATAATTATGCAGTTGCGGGAGACATTGCGATCGCAGGGCCTCGCGTTGCCAGAGTTGCAGCAGACGAATTTCGCGGCAGCATCAATTATGCTGATGGTACTGCTAGCTTGGCTAATGGTCTATTGCGGATTGGAGATAGCAACATCGCCTTAAGTGGAAATGTGAAAACAGGGAATGACCCGCAATTTCAATTCCAAGCTAACTTAGACCAAGCCAGAATCGAGAGACTTTTACAAGCATTCAATATCTTCGACTTTCAAGACCTTGGCACCGGATTGCAGCCTCCAACCTTGGCTGGAGCAGAGGTACTTGATACCAAACCTATCAGTTTGCCTAATGCAGATTTGAAAACACAGTTAGCATATTTCTCTAATATTGCGGCATCCATAGCAAAACAACAGCAAGTAGAGACAAAAAGAGACTTATCTTTACCCACCCTTGCAGAATTAACGGGTGCTTTGAGTGGAGGAATTACAGCTAATGGCTCATTAAAATCTGGGTTGAATGTCGGCTTTAATTTCCAAGGTGCTAACTGGAAATGGGGTGAATATTCCATTAATCAAGTCGTTGCTCAAGGCAATTTTGCCGATGGAATCGTCACACTTTCGCCCTTGAGTGTGGGAATCAATCAAGGACTGGTGGCATTTTCGGGACAGTTAGGAACAGAGCAACTATCTGGAAAATTGAATGTAGCAAGTCTACCTTTATCACTTTTACAACCTTTTATAGAAAAATATCCCATAGATATCACTGGTAATGTAAATGCTGATGCCACATTAGGAGGTAGTTTACAAGATCCCAGAGCGCAAGGGAATGTGACACTGGCGAATGCGACTCTCAACCAGCAACTTGTGCAAAGCGGACAGGTGAACTTTGACTACAAGAAAGCTCGTTTGAATTTCGACAGTACCTTATTAGTGACAGGAACACAACCAGTTACAGTTACAGGTAGCGTACCTGCGCCGTTACCATTTGCCGAGGTGCAACCAGATAGCAATCAAATCAGCATCAACGCCGATGTGAACAATGAAGGATTGACACTGTTAAATCTGTTTACCAATAATCAAGTAACTTGGGTAGACGGTCAAGGAAAAGTAGATTTAAATGTTCAGGGTACTTTAAACGAACCAATTATCAATGGAAACGCCACAATTAACAATGCAACTGTTCGCGCTCAAGCTTTATCTGATCCCCTAACGAATGTGACAGGGACAGCACAATTTAATGGCAATACGGTGAGTGTTAACAACATTCAAGCTCTTTACAATAAAGGGGAAATAACTGCATCAGGCATCCTGCCAATTCTCAATCCTCAGCCAGGTGCAGCGAATCCTTTGACAATATCAATAGCAGACAAACTCAACTTTAAGCTTGCAGGATTGTATGAAGGCGGTGTTGGCGGCGATGTTGTAATTCGCGGAACAGCCCTAAAACCTGTAATTGGTGGAGATATTAAGCTGAGTGATGGTCAAGTAATTATTGGAAATACTGCTAAAGCAAAACCAGCCGCTACAACAGAAGCTAACACTAACGTCATAAATCTAAATAGAGAACAGGTTAACGCTAATGCTATACCTACAGCCCAAAGTAGCGCTAACGCAGTGACTACACCAGAGAATAACGCTAGCCCAGTAACTGCAACAACAGATAGTAGCACTAGTACAACAACTCCACCTAATTTACCTGTACAGTTTGCAGATTTAAAGTTGAGTCTAGACAAGAATATTCATGTTACCACTGAGCCGCTACTAAGCTTTGTACCAGGAGGAGCCGCATTAAGTCAGCCCCTACTGAACTTTGAGGCCAAAGGCGACTTGACCATCAATGGTACATTAGCCAAGCCACTCCCCGAAGGAGTAATTCGTTTGACAGGAGGACGACTGAGCTTATTTTCTACTGAGTTTGCTTTGGCGCGAGGCTACGAACACACTGCGCGGTTTACTCCAAGTCAAGGACTTGACCCTACTTTGGATGTTCGGCTTACGGCGATTGTACCGGAAGCATCAGCAACGAACAGCCGAATTTTGGAATCACCATTGTCTGCTGAAATCAGCGATGTTTCTGCGACTAACTTCGGTACTTTACGTACCGTTCGCGTTCAAGCAAGAGTGGACGGGCCAGCTAGTGAATTGGGCGACAATCTGGAACTGACAAGTGAACCTAGCCGTAGTAAAGGAGAAATAGTTGCTTTGCTGGGAGGCTCGATTCTTGGTTCTTTCGGTCAAGCAGATGCAGGGCAAGGGCTGACTAATTTCGCTAGTTCTACCATTTTAGGTGGTTTACAAGGAACTATTACTGCGATCGGTCAGGCTGTTGGTTTCAGTGAATTTCGGATATTTCCTACCCCTACTACTAGTAATGAAACAAAGACAGCTTCAGTTCTGAATTTATCAGCAGAAGGTGTGTTTAATATTAATAGAAATTTCTCTGCTTCTTTATCACGCCCTCTTTCTAGCGATGAGTCTTTCCGTTATAACGTCCTTTATCGACTCAATGATGAAATTTTGATGCGAGGCTCAACTAATTTAGGGGATGAGAATCTATTCCAAGTTCAGTATGAAACTCGATTTTAGATTGCTGCAATGTTAATGCAGACCAATACAATGGCATTGCCAGTCGATGCAATGTTAATGCAGACCGATACAATAGCATTGTCAGTCGATGCAATGTTAATGTAGACCGATACAATAGCATTGCCAGTCGATGCAATGGTATTGCCAGTCGATGCAATGGTATTGCTAGCCGATACAATAACATTGTTGCCCAATAGTTTAGTGTGTCACTAATGATTAAACTAATGGTCTGGATGTTCAGGATTTGTGACTACAGATGATACTGCCGTTACTGCACTTTCTTCTTGGGCTTGCATTTCCAGCAATTGGGGAATTGTTACAAATCGATAGCCTTGAGCCTTCAAACCTGCGATCATTTCTGGTAAAGCTTTGACAGATTTAGAACGATTACCGCCTCCATCGTGCAAAAGTACGATCGCACCTGGCTTTGCATATTTCAGCACATTTTTAACCAGCATTGGCACTTGAGGCGAATGACGTTCAGCATCTCCCGACTGTTCTGACCACATCATGACAGCGTACTTCTCGTTTCTAGCATATTTGGCTAGTCCATTATTCAGAAAGCCGCCAGGGGGACGAAACAGAGTCGTTTTCTCTCCAGTCGTCTTATAAATAATATCTGCTGTGCGGTCAATTTCACTAGCCGCAGTCGCTTCATCCATTCGAAAATACCAGTGATGCCATGTATGATTAGCAATTACATGACCATCAGCAGCCACTTGCTTGGCAATCTGGGGAAAATATTTCACCATTTCTCCAACCATGAAGAATGTTGCCTTAATATTATTTTTCTTCAAAATTTCTAAAATCTGTGCCGTATTTTTTGGGCCAGGGCCATCATCAAAAGTTAGGGCGATGACTTTCTCATTTGCTTTTAGTTTTGCTTGATAAACAATTGTTCCCTGAAAAGGCTTTGGTACTTCATTCATCTGGTCTGTAGCCGGAGTGATAGAGTGTGCATCTGCACTCATTGCCCTACCTAAACTCGTTTTAGCACTCTCACCTTTTGGCTTTTGAATTCCCAACAGACGGTCAAGTTTAGTTGTGCCTGCAAGCAGACTGATACCCACACTACTTATACCAGCAATCAATGCAATAGTTATTACCTTTAGGAACGGCGATAATTTACGATTAGACACATTAAATCTCCTTAAATATTTGGGATTGGGCATGGGGCATTGGGCATTGGGCATGGGGCAAAACAGTTCCGTTAGCGGATAGCTAAGGTTTAGCCCGTGAGGAGTGCTGTGGGAAAAATTAGGAGTTACGAATTCTCTCCCTATTCCCCTACTCACCACTTATATCACTCGTACTCGGTTGTAAATTAATATATCTACTGCTAAAAGAAAAAGAATAAAATACCTTAAAACATCCTAGCTAAAGCTAAAGGAAGTCTTAATTTAATCTGCACTAATTTGCTGCCTACTTACAAAAGTGCCATAAGAAGACTGGATAAAATAATACCTGATGGGTTTAACCAACCAATAAAAGCTGCAATGATGGCAGTATAACCATGACCATGAGAAATGCTAGGGCGGAGTTGACCAATAGGGCCGAGACTTCGCACACACCAGCTAAATCTGATAATCCACTGCTAATTAAGAAAGTTAGCCAAATGATGCTTAAGCATAGGCCATCGTAGACATCGCTATTTATCCCAATACTGCTCGGGTAAAGCATTTTTAACTCGGAATTGGGTTTGGGGAAAAGGTTAAAGGGTAAAGGTTAAAGGTTTTTTCTTTTCCCTTTCCCCTTCCCCTTTTCCCCTTAACCGACAAGTATTGCTATTTATCCCAGCATACAACGCAGCCTTTAGACTAAAATTGTTGGTTTGACAGTTAATTCTGACATCTTGGTGAAGCTTTCCCGGCTCTGCTTCTGAATTCTGCGGTAAAATATGTTAGATGAAGCGAAAATTTCAACAATATTTTTGGCGTTGTGCCTTAATAGTGTTTTTAACATTAACTGGATGTGGATGGGGTGTGGAGTCAGCGCAAGCACTGTTGCGTCAACATCATGATTCTCCCGGTATCTTACGCTACCACTCACAAGTATCTATCAAAGATGAAAAAGGATATGCTTGGCAAGTACTGCTGTTCAAACAGAATTACACCAGTGCAGTAAAAGATTTACGGTTACGCTTAGTTGCTTTTCCGGGTGTCGTTGAAATTGCTCACCCCCAACCATTATTGATTGAGACAGTAGCCGGAAAATTACTTAGTGCATCGGATGCTTATGCTTTAACTGCACCCGTCCCCAATGTGGGGGAATATAACTTAACTGATATCTTAACGAAGTTGCCAACAACTGATGCACTCAAAGTCTATGTGCCTCTCTCTAATGGACAGCAATTGGTTCTCAATATATCCAACACTGTACTCACTGAGTGGCAATGGCTAGTTACAGAAATTGATTAGTAAAAGCATTTCAATATAAAAATAACCAAATGGTGATGGGGGGCATAATTACTGCCTGCGGAGGCAGAAATCCTGTCTTCATATACTTATAACGACGAGTTAAAGCCTCCCATATCACACGCAGGAGTAATGTTAGTCTTGAGACTCCTCAGAGATAGTTTCCGATTCGGTTTCAAGTTCTTCTGTTTGGACTTTGGCGACTGGAGGTTTAACGGGTTTTGGGCCACGCGCTAGAGCAGGATTCCCCTGCTGCCTGTTTTCATCTCCGTAGGATGCTTTTTTCCCTTTGTCAGACGAGCGGTTACGGCTCGGTTTTGAGCTTTTGGGGTTGGATTCAATAGGAGTTATAGAATCCTTATTTTCGGAATTGTTGTCAGTATTTGCTTGGGACTGACGTTCCGATTTTTTGATTGGACGTTCTACCATTGTTGATTTTTGTAAATTTATCTGTATAGTACATCGGTTTGGTGACTGTTAAACTGTTAAGTAGCATTTTTTTAAAGATTTTATCGAACAGAATTCAGGAGTCAGGAGTCAGAATTCAGAATTAATTCTGAGCGAAAAAACGGATGAATAATCGGCATTTTTGCACACCCACAAAACAAGAAAAATTGGTGGTGCAAGAATTCAGTCATTGGTCTGAATCTCCGACTCCTGTTAGCGGATAGCTAAGGTTTAGCCCATTCTGACTTCTGTTAGCGGATAGCTAAGGTTTAGCCCATTCTGACTCCTGATCCCTGAATTCTAATCAACAAAATCAGGTCGTGCCTTACCTGTTGATTTCAACTTTTGCTCTAAAACTGTCCAATTTTCTTGCTCAATTAAGTTAGTTAATTCATCGAGATTGTGACGATACTGTTGCAGCGATCGCAGCAATGCTTCACGATTATACCGTGCCATCATCACGCCCAACTCTGGATTCCCACCACCCACACGGCTGGTATCCCGAAAACCTGAACTAGCTAACTTTTGAGCTAGTTCCAAAACATCGGGGTCAGTTTCACTCAAACAAGCAGCAATCAATGAGGAACTGACCATTACAGGTAAATGGGAAATCCAACTAACAGCGCGGTCATGTTGCTCTGGTTGACAATAGTAGATATTAGCTCCTAGCGATCGCACAATTTCTTCTACAACCGCAATTGCATTAGTTGGCGTTGTAGCTATCGGTGTTAATACATAAGGTTTATCAACAAATAAATTCCGTTGTGCAGCTTCTATGCCACTATCTGTTCTTCCCGCCATTGGATGACCGCCGATAAAATTATCCCAAAGGGGAGAAATCGCTTTGACTATCTGTGCTTTTGCTGAACCCACGTCAGTCACGATGGTAGCTGTAGACAAATGAGCGATCATTTGCTCCAATTGGGGCACAATAAGCGCTAGAGGTGTACAAATAAATACAACCTCTGCGGCTGCTAACAGACTCAGATCAACTGATGCTTCATCAACACTGCCGATAGCAACTGCCTTTTGACAGGTAGATTCACGGCGACTGACTCCTAAGATATGATGTCCTTGCGATCGCAAATCAAAACCCAAAGATCCGCCGATCAATCCCAACCCTAAAATCCCAATATTCATTTTTAATTTTGACATTCCGTTTTTATGACTTTACCAACTATTAAAGTTGGCATCCAAGGGGTAGCATCGATGACTGTAGAGGAATTACTAGAAAAGTACGCAGCAGGAGTCTTAAACTTTAGTGGCATTGACCTTGCGGAAGCTAATCTGAGTGGGGTCAAACTCAGTGGCGTGAATCTGAGCGATGCTAATTTGAGTATAGTTAACCTCAGTGGCGCGAATCTGAGCGAAGCTAACTTGAGCAATGCCAAGCTAAATGTAGCCAGACTCAGTGGCGTGAATCTATGCAACGCCATCTTAAATAACGCTAGTCTCAATGTGGCTAATTTGATTCGAGCCGATCTCAGCCGCGCTCAACTTAAAGGAGCCTTATTGATTCGCGCTGAGTTAATTCGCGCAGACCTCAGTCGCGCAGACCTGTCGGAGGCTGACCTCACCAGTGCTGATTTGCGAGAGGCGACACTCCGCCAAGCGAATCTCCGCCACGCTAACTTGAGTGAGAGCGTCTTGAGAGGCGCTTCCATGACGGGAGCAAATTTAGAGATGGCTAACTTAAATGCTAGTGACCTCAGTCGTTGCGATCTGAGTGGTGCAAATTTGCGAGATACTGAACTCAGACAAGCGAATCTTAGCCATGCCAACTTGAGCGGAGCAGATTTGAGTGGGGCGAACCTCCGTTGGGCAGATTTGAGTGGGGCGAACCTCCGGTGGGCAGACTTGAGCGGCGCAAAATTGAGCGGGGCTACTTTAATTGGCGCAGATTTAACCAATGCGAATTTAACAAATACAATTTTTATCCACGCCGATTTAACTCAGGCAAAATTAATTAGGGCGGAATGGATTGGTGCTGACTTAACTGGAGCAACATTAACTGGAGCCAAGCTTTACGCCACCTCCAGGTTTGGTTTAAAAACCGAAGGTATGATTTGTGAATGGGTTGATCTTAGTCCAGCCGGCGATCGCTCCATTATCCAAAAGTTCCATTCCGAAGACTCACGAGACTTTTTTAACGAAACACCGCCCACAATCCGCATTATTGTTGATGCAGCCTTAGAACACGAAGCCAATTTTGCGATCGCAGGCGCTTACTATCAAATTGCTCAGGAATACCGGATACTAAAACAACCCCCAAGCATCGAAAGTGGTCGTCGTCGAACAGTTTTCACATTTTATATAGATAGCGATGAAGCATTATTTTCCACTACTTACATTGTGATTCTTCCCTTTCTAGATGCGGCATCTACTCAAAAGAATATTTCCAGTGTCGTGGAAATGATTAACAGTGAAATTGTTGCAAATCAAGATTTAAAATTGCCAAAATCCCCCCTAATTGTGAAACAATTAAATATTCTTCTAGAGCAAGCCATGAGTCAGGCGGCAACAATTAAACAGACGAAAAAAAATATTGAAGTAGCCACAAAGTTAAATTTTTGTAAAGCCCCAACTCAAATAGTTTTAACAAATTCTAGCGCCCACACATTGATTGTCCATGACCATCCCAACTTTGGGAAAAGATTTATTAATCGCTCTGCTCTTAATGCTTCAACTTATGATGATATATCTAATGAAGCAACAAAATACATCTTACCTTCATTAAGTATGGTTATAGATTTCGTTAAAGGATTTCACTATATTAGTCATTAGGAATTGGGAATGGGGAATAGGGAATTAGACAAATGACCAATGACAAATGACTAATAACAAATGACAAAATTTTGGAGGAAAAATGAGCAATCTCTTTAATAAAATGATCGGTCGAACTCGCTATGTAGTCTTTCGCCTATTTCTGCACTTGGGGGGAGGCGAGGTAGCGCCAATTTTGGGAGTATTAAATAGCGCTGGGCGAGATGCGATTGATGCCGATGGCGACTTAGAAGTTTTGGGAGAAGGATTGGTAGAAATTAGCCAAACTCTTCTGCAATATGATGAATATTGGCTTTCTGCTGCCAACGAAGGCGACGTATTCTGGAGTGAAGGCGAGGCAGGAGATTATGTTAATGAATTATTTACTGACTCTGCCGAAAGATATCTTAGTGAACCAGATTACAGTTCTGATGGATTGAATGAACCTT
This sequence comes from Nostoc sp. FACHB-133, assembly GCF_014698055.1. Taxonomy (NCBI): domain Bacteria; kingdom Bacillati; phylum Cyanobacteriota; class Cyanophyceae; order Nostocales; family Nostocaceae; genus Nostoc; species Nostoc sp. FACHB-133. Next base: position 1,126 of record NZ_JACJSH010000061.1, on the reverse strand, counting down.
TATCTATACCTGTAACTCGCAACGTCATTGTGATGATTACAGTAGCTTATGAAGGAGAAGTACCAGAGTTAGAAACCGATCTTTCTAACGTTCAGGCGCTTAAGGAAGGATTAAAAGCATTGATAAATTTGCATTATAAACATAGATTAAAGGCAATCCAGGTGCATTTCTCCCCAGCACAGTTAGGCGATGAACTCACTAGCGATCAACTGTTGCAATATTACCCAGAATTGATTCCTTTATAATATGTTGGGTAGTCCGTACTTACTACTCACATCGAGAAATTGTTAAGCTCAGAGATAGGACAATAATCCAATGATCATGACCATAGTACGTAAATTTACAGCCGTTTTTTTAGCTCTGAGTTTGTGTGTCACAACTGTCGCTTGTGGTGGGGGAAACGAAACTACTCCTCCCGCTAAGAACGTTAGCCAAAGCTCTACTAACACAAAGCTGAGTGATGGAGAGTATAAAATACAACAAGCTACTTATGACGATGCAACTGGTGAATACAGCTTGTTTTTACTTAACAATAATCCCCCAACCTTTGCAACCGAAAATTTGCAAATGGCACGGTTAACTGATGATGAAATCAAGCAAGGTAAGAAGACCTATCTGAAGGTAGAAAAAGGACAACCGATTTTATATCTAACGGAAGACTTTAAAATAGATTACGTCCACAACGTTACCGAGAATAAAACCAATCCCCAAACAGGACAACAAGAGACGGTTGTAGTCCGTCGAGAAAATAGCTTCTGGGCACCATTTGCTGGGTCTGTGGCTGGTAGCTTGGCGGGACAGGCAATTGGTAGTATGTTGTTTAGACCCCAGTATTATGTACCCCCTGTCTATCAATCAGGTCAAGGATTAAGTGGTTTCGGTGGATATGGCGGAAGCTATGGCCAAGCAGTCCAAAACTACCAAAGTCGCTATAATGCACCACCCGCAGCCGTGACCAATCGGACTGCGTTCCGCAATACAGGGACGATTAGAAGGTCATATCCTGGAAATACAAATATACGCAATAAGTAAGCCGTGGGAAAAATTTATAAGTATGTAACAAAAAATTAAGCAGAAGAATTGGAGTTAAATCTTATACGCTGTGTACTATATTTTCCCTTCTCTG
>NZ_JACJSH010000060.1:0-38943 GCF_014698055.1 Nostoc sp. FACHB-133 | reverse complement strand
CGAGTTCTGTCAAAGAGATTGTTGTAGTGACCCATGCTACGAAGCGGTCTTTCTTGACCAAGGTTGGGACGGTCTACTACTATTTCTAAGATACAAGGTTGGGTGCGATGGATCAGAACAATTCTTAGAAAAAAGAGCGGAGCAGAATAGCTGCTTTGGACACTAAATCAAGCTCATGTTCACAAAATACAAAAGATAAATATGCCGGATTAGTCATTCGTTCTAATATAACTTTAGCTTGCAAACAAGATATAAATCTTACTTTTACTAAAGAACAAAGTCCTTCGAGACGAGCAAGCCTGCAAAAAACTTTAGGTGATTCATCACATGGATTGAATGTTGTCGAACTATTTGCCGGGGCAGGGGCAATGGGACTTGGTTTTTTAATGGCAACCAAACCAAATAAACACTATAAGATAGGTTTTTGCGGTGAGGTTAATCCTGTTTATGTAAAGACTCTTAAACATAACCATGCGGCTTTTCGTCAACTCTCTCAGATATCTGGAGTTGATTGTGTTCCAGAAGAAATAGAACCTCTTGACCTACGTACAAAAGAAACACAAAAATTTACAGAAAGTCGTTGCAGGGAATTAGGCGATGTCCATATATTAATTGGTGGCCCACCATGTCAGGGTTTTTCTAGCGCCAATCGTAATTCAGGGAATAGCGAAAACCCAAATAACCAACTTGTAGATACTTTTTTCAAATATGTTGAAAAATTAAAACCTCGCTGTTTTTTAATGGAAAACGTCCAAGGTATCTTGTGGACACAAAAAAAAGCAGGTCAAAGTTCTACTCAAATCAATGTTGTAGATTGGGTCATTAAACGTATGCACAAAGCTGGATATATTGTTTTCCCAAAACTTATAGATGCAGCTTGGTATGGAGTACCACAACATCGTAACCGCTTTTTCTTTTTTGGCATACATAAGGATTTGGGCTATAGAAAAGATGATTTCGGTGAGTGGGGGCCATTCCCTTTACCTACGCATGGTCTGGGTCAAGACAAGCCTTATGTAACAGTACGAGATGCAATACAAGATTTACCTACTATTGGTAACGGATGTCTTGAACACAATATGGCTTATGAAGAAGTAAGGAATCAAAAACTTGTTACAAATCCTTTTTTAGAAGCTATGAGAGAAGGAGCATCTGTTGGTTTAATTACAGACCATATTACTTCCCGTCATTCTGAATATGTAATTGAACGTTATCAACAGATACCACCTGGAGGAAATTGGCAGGATATTGAAGACAAACTAACTAATTACAGTGATGTTCAAAGAACTCATAGTAACATCTACCGAAGGCTTGGCTGGGATGAACCATCTATTACTATTGGACACTATCGCAAGAGTATGTTAATTCACCCACAACAACATCGAGGTCTATCTTTGAGGGAAGCATCCCGACTACAATCAATTCCAGATTGGTTCCGTTTTGCTGGAAGTATCGATAGCATTAACGGTGGATTAGTACACAAGCAGCAGCAATTAGCTAATGCTGTTTGTCCACTTGTAACTAAAGCCATAGCAGAATTTCTTTTTGAGCTTTAATAGATTATGTAAAATTATCGTGTTTTTTGTGTAAACTTAACCACTACTGTATCTATCCAAAATAAAATGTAAAAATAAGCACTTAAATTTTTACTGTAAGGGTACTACCGTTATTCCATGAGCCACTTAAATGCGCTCTCTGTATCACAAAAATATACTCTTTGGAATCGTGCGATCGCAGAGTACTTTTTATATAACAATTCCAATGAACAAGAAATTTACTTAACAATATCTCCAAGAAGTTTGGCTGCTGCTTTTGTGAAGGTTCAAGGAACTCCATTGTCACCTGAAGACGCAGAGCAAGATTTTGTTGATGTAGTTTCATCAGCATATCGCCACAGGGTACTTTCACACTCAGCAGGATTTCGTGTCTTGCATGGATACGATGAAAACGGATTTCCAAAATATATTGCTTTTTTAGCTTTGTGTATTTTAGCTGCTTATCGAATGCATTCGGATGAAGAAGTTAGCACGAGAGCTTATTACCCTAGACTTGCGGAACTTATTGGATGTAAAATAGTTAGAAATTTTCCTGAAGGTTTTGATACAGATGAGTTTGAAAAGCTTTGGAAATTACTAAATAAATGGCTTCATCAGAAAAAATCGTTGCTTTTGGCAATGCCAGAAGCAAATACAGTAAAAAAATATATAAGCTTTCCTTTAAGCCACGTACCTCTTCGTCAAGTTGATATTGAAAAGCTACCAAATTTTTTTGCATGGGCTGGTTATACTCCTGGACAAATAGCTCCAATCAACAAGTTAGAAGCAGATGTTTTAAGATGGGGAAATTACTATTTCACACTTACCGGAAAAAAAGCCCTTGCAGATAAGCGACTCAAAGCTGTAATTGCACAGGTTAACAACGAGCTAGAACTGTGGGACGGTGCGATAAATGACTCATACGGTAGAAGAAGTGCATCTGTAGAGATTCTTCTCGATATTGTGCGACGACAACCGCAACTTTCTTTTCTTCCGAGATGTCCAGATTCGTTTCCTTCCTTTTTTGATTGTGAAGAATTATATTTAGAGTCGAGCGGAGAGGGGTGGTACAACCCGATTTCGCTTGGAGAAAAAAACGGACGAGATTTACATGAAGGTTTCTCTTGGAGTACCAAATCTAACAATATTCAATTTGTTTTACAAAGGGGTGGGTGTTCTGCGATCGCACTTGCTCCCAGTTCGGATTATACAGGGTTTGTTTCTCGCCATAGCTTACCCTCTGGTATCGCTTGTAACGTTCTTGTACATGAGGATGTAGCCAAAAATGCAAGAGAATATTTTGAGGAAATTTCATCTCGTAGCTCTAATCCCATACATGATAAACGACTCCCTGATGGTTGGTGTTTATTTCGTGACGTAAAGGCTGAAAAGTATATAGCAAATATACCTTCTGGACTGGAATCACTTTACGTAGAGTCAGCCGTAGATATAGTGCTATCGGGAGGACTACGTTTGGGAAAAAAGTCGGCATGGCTTTTAGGTGCGCCCCCTCGCTTAATGATTACAGGTTTACAAGAAGGTCAACAACCCAAAATTGATGGTATACCCATAACTATTGCGGAAGATGGAACTTTAGTTGACTTATCCCATTTGATGCATCCAGGAGTTCATTGGATAGAAGTCGGTTCGGTATCCAAAAAGATTGAGATTGTTGAACCTGAAATTAATTTTGATAGAGAAAGACAAAATTTTTACCGCACCAGTGTCACAGGTTCTCATATAGCTCTCCCCCCAGGTAATTGGACAATCATAGGCGCAAATCCTGGTGAAGTAACGCAAGCAGCAATCTATGAGTCCCAACAGGGAATAATAGTCAAATCTTCTTTTCAGGCAGTATGGGCTATAGAATTCGGGTCAGGGACAGGAGCAAGAGTTGTCTGTTTAGCAAAGAGTCCACCCAGTCCTAAAACACTAAAATTCTCCATAGCAAAGACTCAAATCCCATCGGAAATAGAACGTTGGACATCACTGGTTTACAACGCGGCTATTCGTCGTCCCAAACTAGCATCGATTTACGACGAAGAAAAAGCTTCTAATTTACAAGTAGCTTGGAAGGGTTATATGCAAGCTGCACGCGAAATTAAGCGACAACAAAAAAGGAGATATAGATGAGTTGGGATACATTGCTTTACTGGCTAACTCATCAGCAAGAGGGGTCATGGATAACTTTTCGTAGAGCAGTCACAGAGCTTGCTTCTTTTGAACATCTTGATGTCGATATCAGCGATCTATGTAGAAATCTCCGGTTTCAATTGTCCGAGGCTAGTCATATAGATTTTTTCATTAATGGTTCCCAAAGATGGAAGGCTCGTCCACCAATACTCGCAGGATTTCTTAATAGTCCTGATACCGCCGTACTATGTGGAGGGCGAACACCGAAATTGCTTTCACAGATGTGTGATGTTGCAGCAACCTTAAATTGTCAAATAATTAGCGATACGACATCTCAAAAAATAGCTGAAATACGTGTTAAGGGTACAGAAGCGGGTATTCGCCAGATAGCTGCGATTATTGGTATTCCTTTTGTTCCTCAACAAGCAAAATGTCTAAGCCAAGACTTGAACCCTATTCTCAAGCAACTAGAAATTGCAGATGAAGCAACTCCGCTAGCTGGATGGTCGGCTCAGTCATTCGATTGGCAATCTCGAAAATGGGTTGATGGTGTATTACAGCATACAGTATGTGAATATAGCTACTATAATACTCGTCATTATTTTGTCCCCAATCAGCAAGGTAGATTAGTGCAAATGCCAAAGCATGAGGCACTTTATGCGGCAGCCGCGTTACGTTATCTTCAACTTGCGGTATACAATCAAACTCAACGTACATTAACCACCGATGTATCAAGTCCACTACCTGAAATGTATGCTCGTGTTGCTTATTTTTGTGCGGGTAGACCAAGCCAGATTGCTCAGGGGCAAATTGTTTATAACGAGATTTCACTAGATTTAGCTGGTTTGCTTCTGGTTGCTATTGGACAAAATCATCCAGGACTCCGGTGGGTTAATTAAATTAACTAAACGCCCTGCTAGGAAACGTATATGAACGATCCGTTTAAAATTTTTGATTCAATTAGACAAACCTATTTGCGTTACCTAGAAAGCCCATTCCGGGTTAGATATGAAGCCCTGATGAGTGAACGCAGAGCAATGCTTGACCAAGATGGTCAACTATGGCGAGAACCTCTACTGGAACCGATTGCGCCTTATTTACCTTCAGGTTTTACTATTGCCGAAGCCTGTCAACATTTTGGGATTAATTCAGCCGTTGCCAACTTTATTAATGGGGGTTTATTTTCTCCCCAGCGCCAAATTTATCAGCATCAGTTTCAGGCTTGGGAACTATCTCGGCAAGGACGAGCAGTAGTCATTACATCAGGTACGGGTTCGGGAAAAACCGAATGTTACTTAATTCCCATTTTTGCTTATCTAGCCGAAGAAGCACTTGGGCATTTAACCCCAGGATTACCCGCATGGGGTTCCTCAAATAGTACTTCACAAAAATGGTGGAGGCAACCAAGACAACGATGGGTTTCTCAACGACAGCATGAATCTCCAGAAAGACCATCTGCTGTCCGCGCTTTATTACTTTACCCACTCAACGCACTTATTGAAGACCAATTAACTCGCATTCGTAGAACTTGCGATAACCCGCATGTTCAACAGTGGCGGGAAGACAATATGAATGGAAATCGGTTTTGGTTTGGGCGATATAACGGAGCGACACCTGTAGCGGGATTACGCATGAAAGATGGGAATGTTAATTCTCAAAAGCAGGGAAAGCTTAAAAAACAGCTTTTAGAAATGGATAATGAGTGGTCAGATCAAGTTTCTGATGAGGAACTCATTTACTATTTTCAAAATCCTGATGGTTCTGAAATGTGGTCTCGTTGGGATATGCAGGATAAAGCTCCCGATATTTTAATTACCAACTACAGCATGTTAAATATCATGCTGATGCGTAGTGTTGAAAATGACATATTTGAACAAACCAAGCAGTGGTTGGAGCAAGATCGGCAGCATCATATTTTCCACCTTGTCATAGATGAACTTCACACATACCGAGGAACACCCGGAACCGAGGTTGGCTATCTTTTGAGGGCTTTACTCAATCGGATTGGCTTGGAGCCGGATTCGCCACAATTACGAATTATTGCCACTAGTGCCTCTATTAGCAACGATGAAGAAAGTCTTGATTATCTCGAACAATTTTTTGGACGCGATCGCAATACATTTTCGATTCTTCCTGGGGAACGACAAAATTTCCCGACCTCAGAACATGAGCCAAACCCACTAGAACCTTACAAAGAGACATTTGTACAAATCGACAACATCCTTAACCAAAGCCAAAATAATGATGAGGATGCGGTTATTGCCCAAGCAGCAACAACGTTAGCAAATGCGCTTCATCTTACTAACGTAAATTCTCCATCAAGGCAAATTTTAACTGAGAGCTTAAATCACATTCAAGCATTTGGGGCTGTACAAACCTCAGCCAGCCAATATCCATTGACAGTAAAAGAATTGGCAGAAGCGGTTTTTGGAGATGTGTCGTTAAGCGGACAAGCTGCGGCTCGCGGATTAGCTCGAACTATTGTTTTAGCAAGAAACTCTGACAATGAAGCCCTTCTCCCCCTGCGTTCGCACTACTTTTTCCATAATGCAGGCAGGATTTGGGCTTGTGTAAATCCAGGTTGCTCCGGGCGAACGGGGGTAACTCCACCAGGAGAACAAACACCGCCTGTTGGTAAACTATTCTTAGACCCTAGACCAAGATGCGATTGCTGTAATTCGAGAGTTATTGAGCTTCTTTACTGCCAATCATGTGGCGAAGTATTTCTTGGCGGGTTTAAACGTGAAGACCCTGACTCCCCAAATGCTTGGTATTTATCTCCAGATTACCCTTATCTTGAAAACGTTCCAGATAAGGCAGCATCGTTAAGCCGCACCTTCGGAGAATTTTTGGTATTTTTGCCTGCAAACGGAAGACCATTAATAAAACAAACCCAGACTCGTATTCCACGATGGCAGTGGCAGGAAGATAATGAGAAGGGTTATGAATGGAGACCTGCATTAATCGATCATCTGTTAGGACGTTTAACATTACCTGCTTCTTCAAATGCTGTCTCAAGTGGTTCTACTCCTGGCTATGTTTTCATAGCACCAATAAACGAAGCAAACGCTTTTCCATCAAAATGTCCTCATTGTGAAGCTGACTGGCGTGGTAGGCGAGTCAGTTCTTCGATTCGTGACCTTGGCTCTGGTTTTCAACGAGTAGTACAAGTATTATCTGATGCTTTAATGCGGCAAATGTCAGCCGAAATAGGTCGTAAGCTGGTTTTATTTTCAGATAGCCGTCAAGATGCTGCCAAACTATCTACAGGTATTAAACGCGATCATTATCTTGATACAGTCCGTCAAATTGCTTACCAAAGGCTTCTACGTCAAGCACAAGAATCAGAAGCCCAGTGTTTGCAGGCTCAGACTCAATATGGGTTAGCTTTGGAGTTATTTAGCTTGCAAAGGCAGATTATACAAGATGCAGCTAATGCTAACACAGTCCGTTATTCACAGTTGTGTAATTTATTGCCTCCTGAAATAGTAGGTGTCGTGATTAGCTATGCATCTAGTGGTGGTGTAGGAAATCCACCGGGGGCATTAACACCTCCGACAAGTGCTGGAGGCTTTATTTCCCTTCCATTTAATTTTTTATTAGACGCTGTTAGAGAAGGGTTACTTTCAATTGGTTTGAACCCTGACGGTTCAAGTCCTTCCTTAGCAAAATATAAATTTTCTAAAACTGTAGAGCGATCGTGGACTGATTTAGTTGATTGGAATTCAACGCCAAGATGTTACCAGTTAGATTTACAGCCAACACAACGAGATGCAATGATACAAATTGAAACCGCTTTATTAGAGTCGGTTGTAAAAGCTGTTTTATTTGCTAGTGGCGCTCGTGATTTCGAGTCTCTCAAGCTTGGTTTTTTGTGGATTGACAATTCTCCACCTTCTAACTTAGAAGAGCAAGTTGCTGCTTCTGCCATCCGGCTTTTGGCACAAAGAAGACGTTGGAACGGCTCAGGTTATCCCGGACAACATAACCCTCCTGGTTACATTAATGAGTACCTTAACCGCGTGGCTGAAATCAGGAGCTACAATCGAGAACAATTAGAGCAAGCAACTTTAAACATCATTAATTCAGTTTTAGACCAATGGCGAGTTGTTCCCCAATCTTTACAGGTTCTTAGTCCACGTCCTAACGAAAATAACCAAATAGATATTTACGCCTGCGGGCAATGCGGACGAATTCACTTACATGCTTCGGGAGGAATCTGTACCAGTTGTAACAGCAATTTACCGAACATTCCAGGTACTTACAACTTAAGTGATGATTTGGAAGATTGCGATTATTATGAATATTTAGCACGTTCTAACGAACCAATATTTTTGCTTAATTCGGAAGAACTCACAGGTCAAACTGATCCTGGTGTTCGACGTGTGCGACAACGCCTTTTCCAAGATGTTTTTAAACCATCCGAACAGCCCGATCCTTCTAGAATTAACCTCTTAAGTGTCACAACCACTATGGAGGCAGGGGTTGATATTGGTTCACTTCAAGCTATCGGTATGGCAAATATGCCTCCAATCCGTTTTAACTATCAGCAACGCGTGGGAAGGGCTGGTCGTCGTCGCGGTTTAGGTATGTCCATTGCCTTAACATTATGCCGTGGGCGTAGTCACGATGATTACTACTTTGAACGTCCTCGACTCATTACTGCCGAACCTCCACCAAAACCTTACGTTGATGTTAGGCGTGAAGAAATTGCCAAGCGAGTTATAAACAAAGAAATTCTCCATAGAGCATTTCAAAATGTTGTTCTTGAATACACGGGAGATAATGTTCACGGTGAATTTGGTAAGATTTTGGAATGGTTACAAAATAGACCAATCATTGAAGACTGGATACAACATCACCCATCGGAAATTGAAGAAATCTGTGAAGCAATTTTACGCCGTACTTCAATAAATGAAGTAGAAATGGTTGATTACGGATGTAATCAACTGCTACAAGATATTGATGTAGTTGTTGATGACTCTACGGACTTTCAACACTTAGCCTTAAGTCAGCGTTTAGCATCGCGTGGCATCCTTCCCATGTTTGGATTTCCCACCCGCACCCGTTACCTGTACCATAAATATCCCAAAACAGAAGCAGGGGAATGGCCTCCAAAAGCAGGTGTTGTTGACAGAGAATTGGATATTGCAATTAGTCAATTTGCTCCAGGTGCCCAAACTGTAAAAGATGATATGCTGCTTACCGCAGTAGGAATTATCGATCCCGTACCTTCGGGGAATAAAACCGTATTCCAACCGAATCCCTTGGGGCAAGGTGTCCGTGTTGGTGTTTGTCGCCAATGTCAAGCTTTAGTCGAGAATCCGTCAGAAGAAAGGGGTTGCCCTTATTGCTCGGCTCCCAGAGATGAAAAGGGATACCGAACGGTTGATATTAGCGAACCACCAGGATTTAATACATGGTGGGCAATTAACGCCGAGTATAATGGAGCGTTTGAATTTACTCCACGGGCACTCAAGACACGTTTGGGTACACCTTCTGAGGAATATAGTTTTGAAACTCGTCAAAACTTTGATATTAAATGTATTCCACAAGCTTTGGTTTATCGCATTAATGATAACAACGGCAAAGACTTTGAATTTTTCAAAGTCTCTAACCAGCACGTTTGGATAACTAGGGAAGCATTTGAACAAGCTTTGTTGGATTTATCACGAGAAGAACGTGATAGGGTTACTGATCCTGTTAACGATCCCTCTGTCCAACCGATTGTTAGAGCTTTGGCTGCTATTTCTACAACCGATATATTAATTGCAGGCATCCCCAATGGCGGTTCCGGACTCAATTTAAATCCAGCACTACCGGAAGCAAGAGCTGCTTGGTACTCATTTGGTTTTCTTATTAGGCGGGCTGCTGCTGTCAGCTTAGATGTTGCAGAATCTGAGCTTGATGTTGGTATTCAACCCTTTACAGACCTTAGCAGCCCTTTTGCCCCACCATCCGCTCGGATATTTTTGTCTGATAGCCTAGAAAATGGAGCGGGTTATAGCTCACATTTAGCGGAGCCAGAGCGTTTTGAAAACCTCCTGCATTTTATTCTCGGTGACGAACATTTTTCAAGTCAAACTTTTGCTGTTCCATTACTTTCTACTGGACATCAAGAAGAATGTTCTACATCTTGCCATCGATGTTTGCGGGAGTTTGGTAATATGGCTTACCACTCGATTTTAGACTGGCGACTTGGTTACGATATGGTGCGTCTTGCACTAAATCCCAATGCACAAATTGATTTAAATTATGATTACTGGGTGGATTTGGTATCCAGTACAGCTAATTCCTACTTCTCAGGACTGGGTTTGGAGCAAACGACTTTCGGTAGTTTATTAGCAGGTATCGATAGTTTTAATAGCGAAGCCATAATCCTCGTACATCCCCTTTGGGACATAATAAAGCCTGAAAATTTACGACCAGAAATTGTACAAGCCTACACAGAAGCGCAGCAACAAGGCTTAACTCCCAAGTTAAAATCAATTTTTACCGCTATTCGCTTCCCCTATGAATGATGTTTGTTTGGTTCGATGCTAAACATTATTTGAGCGATCGTCATTATTACAGCACTTCCGCCTGCTATGAGGTACGCATACAGTCTCAAAAGTTAGGATAGAAAAGGGATATGGGTAAAATTGTGCTTCATAATAGCCGGAAGTGCTGTAATATAGGAAAATGGCGATAGGGCGATCAATCCGCTCAACTTTTGGGTAACACAATAGAAAATAATTAGCCCAGGAACCCAGTTCACAGCTAGGCTGTCGCGTAAGCATTTCCAAGAGAAAGTATCGTTTTCAAAAAACTACAGTAGCCAACTTTAACAACTCTTTTGACGTTTCGCCATCGTCGCAAATGGTAAAAAACAATGTGGACACTCCCCTTGCACCCAATCTGCTGGAATCGGGAAAGGTGTCTCGCAGTTAGTGCATTTTGTGAGTAAGCGTAATTGATGGCGATCGCACTTCATTTTCTCCTTAAACTGCCACTCAATGCGGTGACAAGGAACTTCTGCATAGCAAGCACCACATAACCGAATTGGTCTGGGTTTCATAGTTACACCCTTTGGTGGCAGCATCTCATATAACCTCTCGACCTGCACACCAATCAGCCTACTCAAAGTTTTTAATTCCTCAAGACTCGGAAAGGGATTGAAATAAAGCTTCTCCCATCGCGTTGTGATAGCACCAAGACCAGTAATTTTTCCTAAAGAATATCCTGAAGGAAGACTGTTAGCCTTAAATCGGCGCAAGCGTCCCAGATAATGACTGATGCTTTCATTTGGGTATGGCTCAACATAGCCCAACCTTGGCAGAATGTCATAATCTTCATTTATTGCTATTTCTGTTTTCTGGGGGAATGTATTTTCTGCCATACCGACTAGCGATTCTTTCTAAAATGCCTTGATCAACTTTGCCAAAGCTATTCTTGAGTGAATGTAAAACTGCCTTAGTGAGTATTTTGACTAGCAGTCCTATCCGCGCACCTGTACTTTCAGCTAGAACCTCAAATATAGTTCCCTCGGATAAACTAGAAGCTTCGGGCAGAGCCAGAATATCGAATTCAATTGTACTTAGTGTTTTCTTAAAATCATCGTATTCTAGGCGGTCAAACTCATACAGTGTTGGAAAGCTAGTCAACAAATCAAAATCGGCCAAGATTTTATCTAGCTCCTGTCCTCCAACTAAGACGACAGGAACATGACATTCGTCAAAAAGTTGTTTAAGGTCTAACAGTGCTTCTCTTTGGAGATTTTCAGCATTGTCAATAATGACCTGTTCTATCCCAAATAATTCAAGACTACCAGCCAATCTTGGACGTAAATCTACCCGCTTACCTGTTGGTGCTGCGTGGTTAATATCCTTAAGAATTTGAGAAAATAGACGCTTGGAACTCGATGCTGACCATGCTCTGACATACGAAAGCTTTTTCCTATCCTCTTGGCGATAGTGAAGAGACGCTCGGCTTTTCCCCACATCTCTGGGGCCAATTACTCGGCCGCATTGTTTCAGTATCCGCAACTCATCTAAGCATCTGAAATATTCTGAAGCACGATTAGTTAGTATGAAGCAATTATTGAATATCTCTTCAACTTCAACAACTTTAGCAAGTTGAGCATTTAAATCTAGCTCAGGAGCCAAGGCTTCAACGGAGGACTGAATAGCAAGTTGCGATCGCGCCATAAATTACCAAATCTTCTTCAAGTCTTGTTTACGCTTAGAGAGAAGCAGCTTGTGTCTCTCCTGTTCTTGAGTGTCAGCTTGACCAGATACTTCTGGTTGCAGTTCTGTTTTCTGAGGCTGTATTTCTTCCCTTGAAACTCTCTCTGGCAAGAGTTCCAGTTTGTCATCTTTGTTTGAAGAAACATTAGCTCTACTTTTCCTCATTTCAACAACATTTGAGGTTTTCTTAGAAGCTGAACGTAGACGCTTTTGTTCTGAGCGTCTTTTTTCCTTTTTGTCCTCTTTACGTTCCTCTACAAGTTCCTTCCGTTTACCTAATGCTAATAAGGCATCATAGTTAAAATGCTCCTTACGAGCTTTACTTCGCTCTTTATTCAAGGCTTTCAATTCTTCTATACTTAAATCATGGGTATCCATGTTGACGGCATGAGCATAACCCAAAAAATCTTCTACATTATCAGTTTCGCAACTGTAGATATATAAAGTCAGGATATGGTCTGGATCATATCTCAGCGTTACAAATTCACCTCTATATGCCTTGAGTGATTCTCCTCGATAAATGAGGTTTTCAAACTGTATAGATCCATGCGCTTGAACAACTCGTTGCGCTTCTTTCATCAAACAGATATCTAATTCTCGCTCATTCAAAGGTTCAGGGAGTTTTCTTCTCATTCCTCTAAACCATCGCTCAAATCTTGTTTCGCGGGGATCTTTGGGATATGGTTCGTGGTTATAAATATCACAAAAGAAACTAGCTAGGATCTTGTCTATATCTTTTATTGTCAAACACGCTTCTTTCTCTGCATTTTGGGGCGTTCCTGAACATTTGAACCTGTATAACCAGGTAAATCTTTGAGAACTTGAGTATTAATAGTTCCAAAAAGCCGTTCTACAATACCGCCTTCGGGAGGGCGATCGCGTGGTTCACACTTAAATCCTAGTTTCTTACCAATGGCTTTTAGATGTTTTGATCTCAAATCTTTTCCACCATCAGTAAAAAAACATTGCAAAGGAGAACCGCATACCTCTCAAGCTTTATTTAGCTGATAATCTTCAGGATAGTTCTTGGGCAAAATAGCATGTCTTAAGGCTAAAGCTACCTCTGTAGAACCTGGCTGTTTGATCCATAAGTGGAAACCAACAATACAGCTTGAAAAAGCATCCACAACAGTAGTTAGCCAAGAACGGTCAGACCATAAATTACCATCACTATCAACTATGTGAATATCCAGTTCAGTATGGTCGCATTGAATAATTTGGTTACTAAAGTCAGCCCTCAGTAGCTGTCCATCTTTTGTTACAACTGTCATTCAAGATCCCGAACCCGGATTTCTAACTTTTGTATTCTGTTTATGTTGTGCAATTAAAGGATCTAAAATCTTATAAACAGTAGCTTGATGAGGATAGTCTCCTAGTTTGAGCTTAAGGTCAACGATTGCGTGTCGCTTTACTTCGCGAACTATAGATGCTGGTGAAATTGGATGTTTGTTTTTAATACTTTCTTCATAAATTGCTTTGATAAATTCTTGCCAGTCTTTGCTGACTCGATGTTTTCCCTTATCTGAGCGTTGTATTCCTGCTGATTCTGATAACTTGTCCACGGAATGTGTTTCTTGAAAGAGGGATAAGCTTTACGCACAGTGTTTCTTCAGAGAGGGATAATCGATACTGCTCCTCGGAAATTAGCCAACTAAAGATGTCTCGCGTAATTCAATCAAAGTCTGTAGACCCGATTTTAGCGACCACTCAGGTGTAAAGCCTAACATTGAACATGCATTTGAGATATCAGCTTGTGAATGCTGAATGTCCCCTAAACGGGCAGGCATAAAATTAGTTGCTGATTGGTGTTGAGGAAAACAAGTTTTGAGAATATCAACTAGTTCAACCAAAGAGGTATTTTTTCCATTACCTAAGTTACAAATTAAAGAAGATCCTGATTCTAGAGGAGTAGTTAAAGCTTTGCTAAAGCCATTTGCCACATCTTTAACATATATAAAGTCTCGTGTTTGAGTACCATCTCCATAAATAGTTAGGGGTAAACCTTGCTGCATGGTATTCACAAAGATGGAAATTACACCAGAGTATTGGGAATGAGGTTGTTGTCTAGGGCCAAATACATTAAACAGGCGCAATCCTATAAACGAAAAACCTAATTGTCTGGCAAACAATCTGGCATATTGTTCGCATACCAGTTTTTGTAAACCATAGGGAGAAATGGGGTAAGTCTGTTGATTTTCTGAAATTGGTAGTTGCGTTGGATTACCATATACAGCTGCCGAACTAGCAAAAACTAACCTAGAAATATTTAAGGCCTGGCAAAGTTGAATTACAGTGATCGTTGCAGAAAGATTATTGTGATGAGCCTTTAGTGGTTGCAGCCAAGATTGAGTAACTGATGGGGTAGCTGCTAAATGGGCAAGTCCATCAATCTGCTCGGTAAAATCCTGGGGTTGACATCTGGATATATCTTTTATTAGTAGTTTGAGACGAGGATGCTCAGGTAGGTTTTGCAAGCTACCTGTTGATAGATTATCAACGACAGTGACATGATGACCATCTGACAGAAGCTGTTCTGTCAGATGGGAGCCGATAAAGCCGGCTCCACCAGTGACAATAAAGTGCATAATTTTGAGGTGCTTTTACGAAAATATTCTCATCAGGTTTGAAGATGAACCTAAACCTATATCTGCATTACCTCTGTTTTCTATCGGAGCGGGTAGAGCTTATTCAGGTGGTATCTAGTTACGGATGGGAAGGAGCAAAATTCTCTGCCCTATACGATGCAATTTAAATTTGATTTGTTGGAAATAGTATAAAAAGAAGTCCCATTCTGGATGATGATATGGCCACAATCTCTTCTGTAGGGCCTGCCAAATTTCAGCATTCTTGACATCTTCTTTAGACAAATACTCGGCTATCCAGTTTAAGAATACAAAGTCTGCGGGATTTGTCTTGTAAGGGTGGTATTGTCCTGTTTTTTCGGCAATAGAACAACTGGAAGCTGGATGTTGTCGATATCTATCCCAATAGTTAGGCTCTATAAACACAGATGCTTTGAGATAAACTTTAGTGAAAAAGACTTGATCTTCATACATACTCCGAAAGCTTTCTTCAAATCCCCCAATCTCTTGAAATAACTCGCGTCGGATTAACACACTACAAGTAGCAGGTGTATTAATTTTGTTTTGCAACAAGAGTGTTAGCAGTTTTGGCGGATGGAATAACCCATTGAGTGGAATACCAAGTTCTCGAATATAGTCGCGTTTGCTATCTTCAGGATTCCCTGTCCAACTGTACCAATATTGACTCGCTCCAAAAACTACTTTTGCTTGAGGATTAGATTCCATGATTGCCAGTTGCCGTTCTAGTTTCTGCGGCAACCAAACATCATCAGCATCTAACAAGGCTATATATTCACCTTTAGCGTTGCGGATACCCAGATTGCGCGTCGCACTCATACCGAGGTTTTGATGGTGATCGTGTTCCAGATAGCGCACTTTTTCTGGGTAATTTTCAGCATAATGCAAGGCGATCGCTGTGCTACCGTCGGTAGAACCGTCGTCTACAAGCAGAAGTTCCCAGTTGTCATAAGTTTGAGCAAATACACTTTCTATCGCTTCTTCAATAAACTTCTCTGCATTCAAAAAGATAATAATGGCGGAGACTAAGGATTTTTTGTTGAGCTGTTCAATCATTAACCCACCTCAAAAGCTGCTTGAAGAAAATCTTCTCTATTCCAGCTATTGAAATTTTTATTTTGAGCTTCCGAGATCCAAAGTATAAAATTGGATGCACAACCCGTAATTTTTCCTCCATGAATACTCTCCACACTCTGCTGTCTTTAACATCATGTACAGATAAGTACTGGTATACCCAATTCAAGAAATTTAGACGTGCAGTGTATTCTTTAGCTTTTCGATCAGTTGCTGTGTTGCAACAACTATTAGGATGCTGTCTATATTTATACCAGCATTTACTTGCTACGAATACAGGGAATTGAAGACAAACCTTTGCACAAAAAACCTGATCTTCGTACAGACCTCGGAATGTCTCTTCAAAACCACCGACTTTTTCTATTACCTGACGGCGTACTAACATTCCCGATATGTAAATTTTCATTGGTAATAAGAGCAAAAACAGCGTTGGTGGCTGGACTACAGTATCAATTTGTACTTTAGAATCCTTAAAAGAGACAATAGGAGTATCTAAAAAGTCACGTCTCATATCTTTAGGATTTCCAGTCCAGCTATACCACCACTGAATTGGTCCATAAACCATAGCAGCCTCAGGATGGGAACCTAAAATAGCGGCTTGTTCCTCTAAAGTTTGTGGTATCCAGATATCATCGGCATCTAGAAAGGTAATATATTCGCCTTTGGCGTGGCGGATACCTAAGTTACGAGTTGCACTCATGCCACAATTTTGATGTTCTTCATGTTCTAAGTAACGGACTTTTTCAGGATATTTTTGTGTGTAGCTTATAGCAATGTCAGTACTACAGTCAGTGGAGCCATCATCTACTAGTAATAGTTCCCAGTTCTCATAAGTCTGGGCCAATACACTTTCTATTGCTTCTACAAAAAACTTTTCACCAGCATTAAAGAAGATAATGATGCAAGAAATCAGAGGTTTGCTAGTCATCATAAAAAAAAGCTTGACAACCAATGAGCAAATGTTTCTCCGTCCCAATCTTTAACTACAACACGAGGTAACAGGAAAAAGTTGCTATGCTGCTGAACTTTACCAAGTATGCTAGAACAAGCACAGGTAAATCCAGCTTCTTGGACGATGGAAGTAGTCTCAGTTGTGTAACTACCATGAGGATACGAAAAACTCGCGATCGCGTGCCCTAATATTTCCTGTAGGTAGTCTTTACTTTGCTGAATTTCATCCCGTTGTGAGACTATGGAAAGTTGAGAAAGAAACGGGTGTGTTACAGTGTGGGCACCAATTTCGATCAATCCCCCTGACTCTAGTGCAAGCATCTCCTGATTAGAAAGAGAGCGATGGGTTGATCGCCCTACAGGTTCAGCGTTTGCCCAGATAGCTAGTTCATCTAGCAACTTACTTCGCTCGTAGACGGGTAAAAGCTGCAATAGTTGATAGAGTGAACGATAGAGGTTATAGCGTAGGGTAGGAGCTTGTTTTGGTTTTCTGTCGCTTTGCCAATGGCGATCGCGCTGGCGATCAGCCTTACTGTAATGTGTTGCCTCTCTTAATTCCCATTGGTAGCTTCTGCCATTAATATTTAACTGGAGTAACTCTGGTAATGTATCAGGTTGCAATAGCAGTCGCTCTAGTTCGTCCCACCAAAATTCACGCTTTTGGTCTATACCACCAGTGGTAACAAAAACTGTTGCTGGGATATCGTACTTTTCTAATAACGGTTTGGCATTATAGAAGTTATCTGCGTAACCATCATCAAATGTAACGACAATTGACCGATTTATGTATTGGCGATCACTAAGCCTTTTGGTCAATTGTTGTAAATGCAGAGGATAGCCATATTGTCGCAAAACTTCTAAGTGTTCAGCGAAGTGTTTTGGTGTCACACATAATGACCAAGGGTCTGAATGTGCTTCAGCTACGCGGTGATACATTAAGATGAGCGCACCAGGGAAAATTTTATTTTTTAGCTGCTGAACAGTGTATCGAACTTTGTTGTTGAGTTTGCCTAGAATCATTGGTTTCACTATTTCACAGCTCTAGCTGTAATTAAAACCTGGTACTCAGGGTCTTGATAGTCTAGCTTTGATTGCTCTAGTTCTTCAGTTACAATGCCGTGCAGAAAAGCGATCGCACTCAACACGTTTCCATAAGCTGTAACTTGTATTTTGTCTTGGTCAAAAGCTTCCTCAAGTAATCGCCGTGTGGAGAGAGTCGTGAAACTCCAGTATTGACCCCAACGAGTCATATCATCATCACTGATTTGGGTAATACCTGGTACAGTAGCGAGTAAAACACCCCCTGGCTTAAGAATGCGGTGAAGAGTTTTAATTGCGGCTCGGACATCGTAAATAAATGGCAGTGTTTGAGTCAGGATAATGCAGTCGAAGGTGTTGGATGGGAGATGGTCTGCCTTAGTTAAATCTGCAACAATAGTTGCTTGGGGATTACCTGGTTCTACGTGAAGTACGTCGCTTTTTGTGATGCGATCGCCACCAAATTTGTTTGTGTAGAGGGGTTCCTTAATCTCTAGTACATGTCCTTGAATATCTTCAGCATAACGAGCCAGAAAATTTTCAATATAGTAGCGGTCAATCACTGAACCCCGATCTAAACCGAAGTTAGGTCTAATTGGCTTGACTCTTCCTAAACTACCAAGGTTTATGCTTCCCATTGGTAAGCGACCATATCGTATATCTCGCAGCCAATGGTATACAGGAGTTGGTAGTTTCTTAACTAAGCTGATACTCATGATGCCACCTCTGGTTTTACTGCTCTAACAGTAATTAATACTTGGTATTCATCATCTTGGTAATCAAGTTCTTTCTGGCGTAAATCTTTGACAGCAAGTCCTTGCAAAAAGGCGATCGCTGCTAGAACGTTACCATGAGTTTCAACTTGAACATTGGTTTTGGGAAATTTCTCTTCAAATAACAATCTTGCTGATTGAGCCGTTAACGCCCAACACCAATCATCTCCCCATTTGCATTTGACTACTTGGCTAATGCCAGGAACAGTTACTAGCAAAACACCACCGGGTTTCAAGATGCGGTAGAGGTTTGTTAGAGCTGCTTGCATATTGTAGAGAAGGTGTAATGTCTGCGTTAGAACCACACAGTCAAAAGCATCTGATGGAATATGGTCTGCGTTAGTCAAATCGCCGATGATAGTTGCCTCTGGGTTTCCTTCGATTACATGTAGTACGTCACTTTGAGTAACGCGATCGCCACCAAATCTGCGTGTATATGACGCGTCGCCAATCTCCAATACTCGTCCTTGGACATCATTAGCCTGACGCTCAAGAAAATTTTCTATATAGTAGCGATCGATAGGAAGACCTCGATGGTAGCCAAAAGCCCGACTCATAGGAGTCAACCGTCGCAGGGAGCCAAAATTCACCATTCCTGGTGGTGGACTATATTTCTCACCGAGTACTTGAGAACGTAACAAATGATAGAGAGGTGATGGTAATGTTTGCTGTGCAATTTCCTTCAATTGTTTTCTATTCATGAGAATTAGGTTTGTAAAGTTAAAAGTCATCTTTTCGACAAAATGTTGAGTAGGCTTTGTTAATTTTGACAACATTGGATGGCGATAACGCCATAACTGTTGTTGAAGAAATTGGCGGGCTTCTGTATCTTTGATTTGTTGTTCATTCAAATAGTTCTCCAGCCAGTTAAGAAAAATTAAACGCGCCTGATTATCTTCACCTGAATACATTGAAAGATGCCAGCTAGAATCATCACGTTGCCGATACTGTTCCCAGCATCCACCCTCAACAAATACAGGTGCTGTAAGAAATATTTTGGCTAAAAATACTTGATCTTCATAAAGGTGCTGGATACTTTCTTCAAATCCACCAATCTTTTCGACAAACTTACGTTTTACTAGAAAACTACAGATACAGGGAACAGCTCCCCCATGTCCGAGCAAAAGTTTTAGTAACGATGGAGGCTGAACTAGCATATTGGGCTGAATACCTAGTTCTGGCATATAGTCTCGTTGACTGTCTTCAGGATTGCCTGTCCAACTATACCAATACAAGGTATTACCATAAACCATAGCAGCCTCTGGATGAGACTCTAAAATTGCTAACTGTTTTTCTAGTTTGTGAGGTAAGAAAACATCATCAGCATCTAGGAAACAGATATATTCTCCTTTGGCATAACTTATCCCTAAGTTACGCGAAGTACTCTTTCCAAAATTTTGGTGTTCTTCATGTTCTAGATAACGCACTTTTTCAGGATATTTTTTTGCATATTCATGAGCAATTACACTACTGCCGTCCGTAGAACCATCATCGACCAATAATAGTTCCCAATTTTTGTATATTTGGGAAAATACACTTTCTATTGCTTCTTGAATAAATTGCTCGGCATTTAAAAAAATGACAATTATAGACACTAGGGAATTGCTGCTCATGTCATTATCCTAAAAGATATTTGTCGATTGAGTCTAATATTTGTGAATCTTTAGTGGCATCAAATTTTCGAGCATACAAACAAGATGATTGAGACAATTTATTAAAGTGATTAATACCCAATATTTCTGGATGATCTGAATAATCCTTCCACAGTGTATAGGTCATATGGTTGCTTATTATTTTTTCTTTGAAGGGCGAATTCATGATAATGGTTTGAAAAAAGATTTCATCAGGAATTAATACATTTCTAAAAAAATCAACAAAGTCAGGATTATGATTTATGAATGAGTTGATATATTCTGCAAGTTCTCGTGAAACACACCAATATGAAGAACCTCCATATGGTTTAAAGCCTTTAAGAAATTTGCGTTTTAATTGGTGTTGAAAAAATGAAACTGGAAAGCGTTTATTAAACAGATTTAAATAAAAATATTCAATTCTATCCATCCCCCCTCTTTCCTCACCTCCCTTTATCCATGCATCATTTGGTAAAGGAGAGAAATTTACAAGAGAATGAGAATTCAACTGTTTTAAAAAATCTCTGATTTGTTTGTTAGATTTAATGGGATAACATTGTCCAGTTAACAGAATAATGTAATCACAAGATATATTACTATCAAATATTTTTTTGATTCCTTTTATAGAAGCTAAAACATGACCAAAATCGCCCCAATAGCATTTGTGTCTATCAAGAAAACAAACATTTGAATACTTGGATAGCCCTTGAACCATTTCTTGATATATTTTATTGTTTGTTTTTTTATCTACATGAATCAAAAAAGATGTTTTATCTGCATTTAATTTATTGACTAGACGTATTAATTGCTGTGGATATTTATATGCTGATATAATGTAGGCTATATCCATAGTACCTCATGAAATCATTATTGTATTACTGAAGATTGCAATATTGATTGATAGAAATTTATTTCATCACAAATATTAGTCTTGTTCTAGCCTAAATTTATATTGAGTCATCTGTCGAATCTCTCTGAATAACCGCGCTCTTATAATTAACTTAAGAAATAAGCCCATAGCTTTTTTAACCAGCAAAATACTAAAATTAATACGACAAACTCTATTTAAAAGCTGCCAAGCAGTATATTTATCTTTTACCCAATAGTAGTAAGTTAGCTTTAATAGCTGAGTGCTAAGATGAATCGAAACTTCATTACGGTGTTTTTTATATTCTTCGCTATCAAGTTTGTAGTAATTGCAGAAAGCATGCTGTAAGTGAAATATTTGTTCTATAACTTGATTAAGCTGTTGTAGATTCAGATGCTTTAGTTCCTGTGACTCACCAAGCCATAGCGAAGTCATTTCTTTAAGGTGTACCCCATTACTCCACCTCTCAGCTTCTTCCGAACCTAGTAAATGTCCTATGTTACTAATCTGAATGTGAAGCGTTGTATCTTGTTGTATATTACCATAGGTAGCTGTTACAGATGAGGGATGTACTCGCCACTTTATTAGATAATCACTTAAATTCGCAATTTTTAGACGAAGGGCAATCCTACACCATAATTCATAATCCTCAGCATGAATAGCAACTTCATTGTAGAATCCAATCTGCTCTAAAACAGCAGATTTCTGGAGCATCACCGCACTATGAATAAAAGGACTGTAAAATAAAAGCCCCCAACGAATTTGTGTGCAATCATAGGGTAACTGGCACTCGCAAATGAGATTTCCTTGAGTATCTATCTGCTTGTACCATGTACCTACCAATGCTACTTCGGGGTGTGTTTCTAAAAAATCAACTTGCTTAACTAACCTTTCAGGCTCTGAAATATCATCTGCATCTTGACGAGCAATAAATTCACCTTCAGCTAATTTCAGTCCCTTATTTAGGCTTTGGGTTAAGCCAAGATTGTAGTCGTTGTCTATCAACCGGATACGTGGATCTTCATAAGAACAAACGATTTCTCGCGTGCTATCTGTAGAGCCGTCGTTAATAATTAAAAACTCAAAATCCTGGAAAGTTTGGCTAAGGATGCTATCTATCGCTTCTCGAAGGTAGATTTCTCCGTTATAAACTGGCATTAAAACTGTGACTTTAGGCATGTTTCAGCACCTTAAGGAATACGATAAATGATGTAGTCTGGACTTTCTTTAACAGCTATATTTTTGCAGTGTTTGCACTTCAATAATGGTGTAGGAATAGGTGAAAATTTCTGTTCTATATGCTCAGCTAATTTTGGATTTTCCTTCCAAATCTTCTCTTTTTGATTCTTCACAATCCCAAACCATTTCGCCCCCTGAGTTTGGAGTTCTTTTAACAGTCGAATTGCCTTACTGTCGTCTTGTATCCCGTTCCACCAATCAAGCTTTGATAAAGCAACTGGAGGTGGGAATACCCATCCCCGCCTACGGCTGTAGTAAATAGCGATAGGATCGCCAATATCTTGTGCTATTGTGACAACTAGGTCATTGGGTTGACTAATCTGGTTCAAAGCAAGCCCTAGCTTGTAAGCGTTTTCGGCATAAGGAGAGTACATAAGTTTCAAGTTTTTAGATCCAACTCCGCCAATGGCCAGCAATATAACCGCTATCAGCGCCACAGCACCAGGCGCTCCTACTATTCGTTGAGTAAGTGAGGCGATCACCATTAGGGTATTCCCTGCCAAAGCGGCTACTGCGGGATTAATTATGTTTAAATTGGTGGGGTTTTCAACAAGCCCTTTAGCAGCAATGAGGTAATAAATAACAAAAGCTAGTACCCACCAGTGGAAAAGCCATGGCGCTTTGCTCGCTCTAATTTCTAAAGGTTCGTCAGCATTAGAGTTGCGCTGGCTGTAAGGAGGCCGGAGAAATAGACCAACAACAATAAGGATGATTAAAGGTTTTGTCCATAACCAGTTTAATTGTGCATACAATTCTGGCAGGAAGTAATTTTGTTTCAAAAAATGATGCAGACCAAATTTCCAGACCCAATAACCACCTGCTGCAATGCCATAAGGAGGATATGTACGAGAAATATGGATAGCCCATAGATAGTAAGCTACAACTGGTATCAAAATTAGAAGTGCAGCTCCCCCGAGCAAGGCAAGTTGTTTTGAGCGTAGCCTTTGTTTTGAACTCAAAATGGTTAAGACTGCGTAGAGCATTGGAATTCCGACAAATATACCGGAAATTTTAGTTAAGAAGCCCCACATCCCAATTAGGCTTGCCAATAGTAGATAATGCAAGTGTTCCGTTTGTAAATAGGCAACTAAGAGCCAAACACTAGTTACCACAAGTGAAACCATCACTGGATCGGGAACGAAACTTCGATCGACATAGATATTTCCTGGTAAAAAGGCCAAAATGGCAGTACTAACAAGGGCAGATTCTTGATTCCAAACCCGACGGACAAGTTGATGAAAAGCAAATATTCCCCACAAACCGAACAGCACTGCTACTGAACGCGCAACCCAATCATGCTGACCAAAAATACGATATAAAAAAGCTGTTATGTAAGTGAGAGTTTGAAATTCATATCCTACGTAATTATTTCCCGGCCCATTCCAGCTAACTTCAGGATAGAAGATATTCCAATTCCCACGGTAAAAATTTTCTGCTATGGTTGCCGTATCGGACTCTCGCCAATCTACCGCATCAATAAAGGGTTGGTCAATCTGATAAAAGCGTAAAACAGCTGCTAAGACTAGGATAAATATCAGTAAATAAGATTTAGAAGATTTACTTTGGAAAGCATTTTTAAGCATAAGCTCATTCCTCAAAAAAGATTGGGTTTGAAGACTTTAAGCATATTTAATATCTCGAATCACCTCTTCGTAGTAATTTAAGAGTTCTTTCACTGTTTTTTCAATCGCAAATTCTTGAACCTTCCACTTTGCTGCTTGACCAATTTCATTTAAACTAGGGTGAATCCATACTTCATTTATTTTGCTAGCTAGTGCATTTACTTCATCCACAGGTACAAGAAAACCAGTCTCTCCCTCGGTCAGCAGTTCCTCAAAACTAGCACCAATCGTTCCAATAATAGGTTTACCCAATCCCATAGCTTCTAAACAAGCATTGGGCAAGTTATCAATTAGAGATGGTAAGACAACAAGTTTAGCGCCAGCGATAACAGGATAGAGCTGGGTATGGGGTATCGGATCGATAAAGATGAGGCGGTTTGTATATTGATTACAGAGGGAAAGGGCATATTCCTTCATGGAAGGTGCAAGAGAAGATGATAAATCCCGCCCTACAAAGACAGCATGACAGTCTGGATGTTTCCTAAATACTTGAGGTAGTGCTTGAGCTAATATATGAAATCCTTTATGAAGTTGAAAACGACCGAAGAATAGCAGATATTTTTTGCCTTGTAAGTATTCATTTAAGACAGATGAATCCCAATCTGATGTTTCTAAATAAAAAGGTGTGCGAATGACCTGAACATGAGTTATTTTGGCTTTTTCAGCCAATAAACGCTTAAGAGTATAACTTGGTGCATAGATATGTTTGATCAGGCGCATCTGAAGCCACTCTAACCATTCTATAATTTGCTCATCGCGATCGCGCTCTTCCCCAGATTTTTCACACCAGACTGGACGATATGCAGAAATACGTGTTACCTGTGGAATAGGCAAAAGAAGGCTTGAAATCACACCACACGCATCCCAATCTGGAAACTGAACAATATCGAAATGCTGCTGTTTGTGTAATTTTAAAAGTTTGCGATAAACCTGAAAGCTAAAGTCCAAACATTGTGATGTTTGGCACATACTATATCGACTTAGTTTATCTAGTCTTTGTTGTATTTTTCCTAAAGTTAGGCGATGAATCTGAATACCTTCGTATTCAAATTCAGCTTGATCGATTTCTGAGAGAACTACAATGTGAACCTCATGTCCTAAAGATAATAATGCTTTGGCTACTCGATGTAGATAGTTCGCCAAACCACCACTAAAATATTTTTCAGTGACATATTCTGTCGTAGCAAATCCAATACGCATATTTATGGGTTTTAGTAATTATCTAAGTTTTAAAATTTACAAACTTTTATGCTTTTACAAAAATGTAATTAAATTTATAAATAGCTTTTTCTAGTGGTTAGCTGCTGAAATAAAAAACTTAACTTCCGTAACAGCTTCTCGCAAAAATCTTTGAACCAGTGGCCTAATAACCAGTATCCTAATATTCCTAATGGATGCCAATAAAACGTATAAAAAGTTATTTTGAGTATTGATGACAAATTTAGTATGCTCACACTTTTTATCCAACTAATAAATTGATTTCCAATCAAGATGCGTAACTGGCGAGAAGTCTCAAGATTAGAAAAATCATGCTCAGCACCATGCTGAAGATAAGCTAAATATATATTCTTAAGTTTAAAGTTGATAAAAGCTAATTTTTTAGTATCTGGAAATTGTCCCCACCAAACATTACCTACCCAAAAAAACCTTAGATATTCTACTTCTTCTAAAGTTAGCTTTTGATTTATTAACTGTTCTATATTATGCTTAGATTGACTTAGAGATAAAATTCTCTGTTGGCTACCATTCTCAGCAGAAACGCTCTTATTATGGATACGTCGTTTTTGTAAAATCTCAGGTAAGATGAAAATTTTGCCGACTTTACTTAAGCGACACCAGAGTTCATAATCTTGGCTGTAGCGACGAGTTTCGCAATAGCCACCTAATCTTAAGACTGGTTTTAGCCTAAACATCACTTGACTATGTCCATCTACATGGTTGTAAAACATTAAATACCAAGATACCCATTTAGGATCGCATACTGATTGCGTTTCTGTCTCTTTCTTGCCTTCAGGATTAATTATTTCCATATTGCAAGATACTAAAACAGTGTCTGGATGCCGATCCAAAATTTCCACTTGTTTTTCAAACCGCTTTGCTAAGGCAACATCATCAGCATCTTGCCTAGCAATGTATGTACCTTTTGCTATTTTCAATCCCTTATTAAGAGACTTGGTTAAGCCAATATTTTCTTCATTATTGATTATTACTATCCTCTGATCCTGTGCGGCATATTCTCTGATAATTTCACCACTATTATCAGTAGAGCAATCTTCAACGATAATGAATTCAAAGTCACTAAATGTTTGATTTAATATACTTTCTACAGACTCTTTTAAATAATTAGAGCCATTGTATACCGACATCACAACACTTACTTTAGGAGCTAATTTAGCCATATATCTATTATGTACTGTAGTAAACTCTGTACAATTAAACAAATTTAAAACTTGCTTTTCTAAGTTTTAAGCAAATGGAATTATCCCATTTTTTGAAACTATTTTATCCTTATTCCGCCACTTAATATATCTTAACTAAGCACATAACATTAATAAAGAGAACCTCTTTTGTTTTTAAATATCCTCTTAAATTTTAACTTTCTTACAATTGCTTCAAGGAATAAATTGTATAAGCTTTTGACCGAGTTTAGAGAATTAATATATGACTCTAGAGATGAGGCTTGAGATGTATAGATGCTATATATTTCTGGGTGGATTATCGATACAGGAGTAAGTTCAGCAATTTCGTACTGTAATTTGAGTTCTGGAATTCGCTTCTCTAAAGCAAAAAGTATAATATTTTGTCGATACCAAACAGGTATCATATTGTCGTTCCAGATTCTTCTCCGAACAATATCAAGTCCGATATATCCACATTGATGAAATAAATTATTCCAATACTCTAGCCATCTTTCATTTACATGATTTTGTCCGCCTTGATAGGGAATAGCAGCAGAAAACAGAACAAAATCTGCTGATTTAGTTAGTGATGTAACAAAACTCTGTGCGATTACTTCAGGTAAATGTTCAGCAACTTCTAGTGAAATAGCTAGATCAAACTTTTTATTGAAGTTAATTGGAATGTTCAAATCATGGATCATAAAATTCTCTACAGGAATTTGTAATAACTCTTTGTTAACCCAACTTCCATCTATTCCTTGTATCTCTTCTATACCAATATTTCTTAAAACAGATAGCCACGTTCCAACACCACAACCAACATCGACAGCAGACATAACAGTCGGTAATGTATCTAAAATTATTGACAGAATTGTCTGTGCAGAATATACAGTTTTCTCGTGTCTATCTCTATAAAATTTATCCTTGTAAACATTCATTGCTTTAATATCTCCATTACATAAAATTCAAGTATTTTACTAGCTCAGAAGGATAAGATAACTTTATATCTCTTTAATTAGTATTATTTAGTGACTCAATTATTTATTACAATATTTTTTATTGATATAAATGATTTCAATCAGAGTAGGTATGTAACCAGTCTCTTGGCTGGTAAAAATAACATTCAGTCATATTTATTGATTCAATAACTTTGAATTTATACGCCTCTACGGCATCAAAAATAAAAAATGATGATAAACTAACATATACTTTCATTGTGTATAACCCTGGTCGTAAGCAAAGATAAGGCATTTTAATTTTTAATTCATGCTGACCAGGAACTAGATTGAAAGATTTATTGTCGCTAAAACTACTTAAGCGAAGAATACGCTTATTTTCTTTAAAAGTATCATGTATCAAAACTTCTAATCCAACGTTTTCAAATCTACTATGAACATTAACTCCAACACAAAAATTACTATTCAAGCTACTAGTAGGCATTTCTATAATGTTTCCTTGTTCATCCTTAAAGCAAAGATATGAAATGTCTATTCCAGAAGTATTATCGGCGCTTTTTTCTGGAATAAATAATGCTCCCAATGAAGCAATTGAATAAAATTCAAACAGATCTTCTTCATATCGACTCATTACTTTATGAGTTTTATCAGCTATTACTACCTTACCGTTTGAAAGATAAATAGCTGAATCACAAACTCCAAGAACTGTGTTTGAATCATGAGAAACAAGAATTAAAGATGTTCCTTGTTTTCTTAGTTTTGCAAGTTTGCGATAACACTTAGTCCTAAATTTCATATCTCCCACAGCCAGCACTTCATCAACCAGCAAAATATCTGGATTTGTATGAATTGCACTGGCAAACCCTAATCTTGCTGCCATTCCAGAACTGTAAGTCTGCACAGGTGCATCAATTGCATCGCCAATTTCTGCAAACTCTATAACTTCATCAAGTCTCTCATCAATTTCCTTTTTAGACAATCCCAAAATAGCCATATTGGCATAAATATTTTCTCGCCCTGTCAAAATAGGATTAAATCCTGCTCCCAATGCAATTAACGGTGCTACTCGACCATTAATTTCTACACAACCACTATCTGGCTTAATTAAACCAGCAATAATCCGCAATAGTGTTGATTTTCCACTACCATTTTTCCCAACTAAGCCTAATGCTTCTCCTCGACGCAATTCAAAACTGACGTTATTTAGCGCCCAAAATTCTTTTTCTCGCAGTTTATCACTCTTTTCTCGTAGCCCTAATAATTCGGAGGTTATATCCTGAACTCCATACATCAAAGACCGCTTTAAATCTCGACAAAACTTTTTAGAAACTCCGTTAACAGAAAGGACAATATTACTTTCGTCACCCTGCTGCTTTGCTGCTATTTCTTGCTCATTGATAATCGTCATAATTATGAACTAATCCTCTCAATTACAAAGGGCATCGCTAGACGATAGACAATCCAAGCTAATAGCAATCCTAAAATTGCAATTACACTCGCTACCCAAAATCCCTCTGGGTCTGATATAAAGCCTGTTGTTGCTAATTCTCGGGTTGTTACTAACAAAGGTGTAACTGGATTTAGTTTCACAATACTGCCAAATACTCCATTGCTGGGAACTGGATAAACTACTGGCGTAAGAAACAACCAAAATCCAGTAATCAAGGTTAATCCTCTAGAAAAATCCTGGTATAAAGCACCCATCGGTGCTAACAACAAACCAATAAATGTTCCTAACAAGACTAAATGAATTAATGCAACTGGGGCTAAAATTAGGCTCCAAGTAACTGGGATATGAAACCAGGTAAATAAACCCATAATTAATATGAGCTTGATACCAAAGTTAAAAAATACTTCTCCTAGTTTGGCAAGAATTAGTGCTTCATGGGGAAAGTTAATTCTTGCCAGCATTGACTTGGCATCGTTCACTGCTTGGAGTGGCCCATTTAGTGCCTCTGTGAAGATTTGCCACAGTGTCATGCTGAACATAACATAGGCAGGATACGGTAACTCTGTATTACCAATATTGATAACACCATTGCTTTTAGCAAAAGTGAAACCTGCTGCCGTAATTATTGGCGGAATAAATGCCCAAAAAATTCCTAGAAATGATTGACGGTATTGAGCATTAATATCTCTTACTAGAAGTCGCCAAGCTAATTCTTGGGAGGCTAATAAATCTCGTCCCATTTCCTTGAACAACTTAAAGGGATGCCGCATCCGACTCTCAGATGTGTAAACTAATCTAGTTGATTTTAATTCTGCTTGTTGTATTTGCTGATGTAGTTTAGTTCTCAATCTATTCATAATCTTAAGACAGATACTTCTAAGTCCGAATTGTCAAACTTCCTGTATTTCATAGTTAGCTTTGTATCTTTTCTCCTCTTTTTGAGTATCTAGTCTGTCAATTTCGTAATAAGATAACTTTAGATTTTTCTATCAAATGGTTATCCTCAAAGATATTTTTTAGTAAAGATGGATCTATGGAACTCTTTAGAACGCCATAATCTCTGGTAGCAAATCTTAATTGCAATATCAAACGATCCTTAAGCAATGGGCGAGTCGCTTTATGAAAACAATAGGGATCTTCAATAAAACCAAAACCTGCCTCTCCACAAATCGTTAAAACGTCTTCATGGTTGTAAGAGCTAAGAACTTCCCGATCTGTCCGTTGAGTTAGAGAAACAATTTGGGTAATCTTTTTTTTTATATGGCTACCACGGATGCAAGTGTGGGGCCCACTCTGTAAATCTACATCAGTTAAGTAAAAGAAAAATCTAAGGCAACTATAGTCATCCGGATCATAATGAAAGAAACTGGCTGTTTTACTAACATCATAATTTTTTTTGTTAACAGGAAATGTCCACCAAAGCCTGGCATCTGTGAAAATCGGCTTTGTTTTCATATATTTGGCCGCAATCATTTTGATACCTGGATCGTTACTAAGTTTTTTAATTGCTGGACAAAGAATATCTACGTTGAAGTATGTCGCAGTAGAGAAAGGGGCTTTGTGTTTTTTCTCTGCTTGTTTTTTTTGGGAATAAAGGAAGCCGCATTTGCTATCTAAATTACCAAAACAATCTGTAGACATAGCAAACATAATTATTTCTTGAGAAATAATCTTTGGTAGTTTTATACCTAAATAGCAACCATATTTATTTAAAGAATTGACAATTCGATCTACGTCAATTTCTTGAAAAAGAGATTTATGTAAATCATAGTGATTTAATTCAGTGGTTCTAGATAATAATTTTATTAAATTTCTCAAAAATACAAATCGACTCAATATAGATATCACAGTCCATTGAGGATTTGCGATCGTATGACTATAGTATGCCTGTAACCTTGATATCACTTCTTGAAGTTTTTTTTCAGACCGTAAAAAATTATTAGTCTGATAACTTGTTTTCATTTCGGTTTTCATTTCGGTTTTCATCTCGGTTTTCATCTCGGTTTTCATCTCGGTTTTCATCTCGGTTTTCATCTCGGTTTTCATCTCGCCAGCCTTCAAACCTCAAAAAGTAGGCCATCAATGAGGTTATAGATTAATTGAAAGCGTTAGTAGGCAGTTCAAAATTATTTTCTAAATCACGTGTAGATAAGTCAGTCGAATCGCTGTTTATCAGACGAATAATCTTTGCTGGATTTCCTGCAACTACAGTACCCTGAGGAATATCTTTTACAACTACAGAACCCGCTCCAATAACAACATTATCACCAAGTTTTATTGGCCCAATAATTACAACATTTGAACCTATATCTACATTATTACCTATTTGCGGTGATGCACTGATAGAATCATCTGGTAGTTTTTTATTACCAATAGTTGTCGAATGTCTCAAAGTACAATTTGCACCAATTACAGTTTCATGATTAACAACCAAAGCATGACCGTGTTGGAGCTTAAGGTTTGAGCCGATTTTTGTATCCCAAGGTAACTCAATACCTAATATATACTCTACTATAAACTGATAAACAAAACGATAAATTTTTGATATTTCTTTTCCAATAATTGGTAAATTTATCACTATTCTATTTAATCGAAACATCAATAAAACCAAACGAGACTTGAAGCTTGTATTCTGATTAATTTGCCAATCTTGAAGTAAGTAATCAATTATCTTATTCATTTATTTATCCCAAATAATATCAGCAAAAATTATCTTTAAGAGACTAGACCAGTTAAATTAAAGAGAATGATATTCTATTTATTTAAATGTCATATCCTCTCTAACTTGCTGTTCATTCCAATTCCAGCCAGCAACTGCTAGCAAAGTCCACCAGTAGAAGAAGAAGGTAGTATGACTCCAAATATTCTCGGTAATCATTCCCACAGGTATGGATGTCAGCATAGCTAACAAAATAAAACACAAGTTGCGTTGTTTACTCCCATATGGTGTCTGCTGAATTAATAGCAAAAGATGTGTGAACTGAGCAGCAAACAACGCCAAAAAAGATACTAAACCAATGATTCCTCCTTCTACCAAAGCTCTGATGTAATCATTGTGGGGAAGAAAGTCATTTCCTGCGGCTGGCATACTCAGCCCCAAACCATAACCAAAAATTGGACTATTTTTCCAAGCATTAAGTAGTAGATACCATTGAGAAAGCCGCCAATTAAAGCTATTGGAGTCTCCCTGTGACAATAGAATTGCCCTTGATATATCGATGTCTGGATTAAGTAGTGGTGTTTGAGTAATGGAGGCTAGACGTTGTTGCCCAAACTCTGTACTAGCAAACAAGGCGATGATTAACCCTAACAACAACATTCCACTAATTAACTTGGCTACATTTAATCTAGGAGTAATTAAAACTAGAACAAAAACCGCAATCATCATTAAGCTAAACAGGGTCTTGGTACTGACAAAGAAAAAACACAGTAAGCCCAACAACATTAACCAAAACCAGCGTTGCTGTGTCCAGTTCAGCTTCCAGAACACAAGACTGATGAACAGTAACAAAAAAGTCGCAAAGGTATTTGCTGTACCGAAAGTACCTACAATGCGATTGTGGGCTTCAGATGGCAATGAGCCAATGTCAGCGCCTGCATTACCTGAAAACAAGGAAGCTGTGAGTGAAGGCACACATATCTGCAATAACCCGATGGCGATTGGTAAGAGGAGAGCTAAAAATAAGCTAGCAATCACTTTTTGGGGAGGGAGTCGATCCTTGAGCTGCATTACTAGTAAATAGACCATCACCCAAGAAAATAGACGTACCCACTCACGGATACTAGCTGGCAAATATGAAGCGTCTAGCCCCAATGCTCCTAAATGTAGAAGGATGAGCCATAAGCCTTGTAGCAAAACCCAGCCAGCTAAAAACCACCAAAATCTATCGGTGCGGACAATGTGACCCGTCAACAACAAGACTATTACATACAGCAAAGTCAGAGCATCTAGCCCAATAGCAAAGACCGCAGGTATCTGTAGATCTGAGAAAACATCGAGTGAGCTACGCAATATCAATAATACCAATACTGCTTGCTCAAACTTGGTAAAGAAGTAAAAAACTATCCCTACTGCAACTATAGCTAAACCCACTAACTTAGCACTGGTTCCTGCCAAGAATCCTGCAACTATACAAACCCCCACGCCTACCAACCCAAGCAATGTTACCAAAGCCAGAGAGCGACTTGAACGTTGATTGGTTAACATCTTCAGACCTCATCGCTAGAAGTGTTGGACAATCCTAGAGCAGTCAAACGCCTGTTTGATTGGTATTTATTTACAGAATTCCGGTAATACTTTTCAAGCTCAGTAGCCATATCATTCACCACGCCCCCCAGTATGGGTATGCCATTTTCAGTTAATTCTGATACTGTCTTTTGCAAAACCTCTTTGTGAGTCCAGCCGGGACGAGTAACTAACATGATTCCGTGACTTTGCTGGGTCAATGTGGCAGCATCAATACTTGCACACAGAGGAGGGGTATCTATAATTACCAAATCAAAATGTGCTGTCGCTTCTGCTATCAGAGATTTCATCGCCGTAGACTCTAGTAACTGAGGAGGACAATGGTGTAGTTCACCACAACTTAAGACTGAAAGATTATCAATTGCTGTTGGGCGAATCACATCCAGTAGAGATTGATTGTTTTCCAGCACGTCGCTAATTCCTGGGGTTGCAGCTAAATTAAACAATTGATGTTGTACAGGTCTATGTAAGTCGGCATCAATAATCAATGTCCGGCGCGACAACATGGCAGAGACAGTAGCTAGATGTGAAACAACAATTGATTTGCCTTCGCCAGAGAGGGCGCTACTAACAACAATCAGCTGCAAGTTCTCACGACTACGAAATTCCAGAGTCTTAAGGAGCATTCGATACGGCTCAACCAAACCCACATCATTTAAGAAGCTTTCTGCTGAATCTAGCTTTAGGGTGTTAGCTGTGAGACGTGGCAATATTCCTAGCAATGGCAACTTGAGTAATTCCTCTGCTTGCGACGCATCCCTCAAGGTGTTGTCTAACACCTCCAATAACAGCACAACCCCAACGGCAAAAATCATACCGAAGAAAATAGCAATTACTAGCACTGCTGCCTGCTTGGGTGATGCGGGTGAATCGGGTACTGTCGCTTTAGCAATAATGCGGATATTGCTGACTATTTGAGCCTCTGCGATTCGTGCTTCTTCAAATTTGGTTTGTAGGAATTTGAGAGAATCTGCCGCTTCTTGTCGTTGGCGAACCAGACCATTGAGGGTTTTTTGTTTAATTGGTAGTTCTACCAAACTAGCCTGGAGTTTGACACGTTGAGCTTGGACAGTTTTGAGCTTATTTTCCAAAGCCGATCGCTCGATTCTTTGAGTAATGAGTTGAGATGTTAAGTTCTGGGAAAGCTGATCTTTAGCGACTTTTTCTGGAGCGATCGCCCTATTGTTGGGTGACACCAAAGCCAGTTTTTGTATATACAACTGACGTAGGTCATCCCGTCGTTCTATCAGGTTGAGTAAGGTAGGATGATTCTCTGTAAAACGCACACGTGCTTCAACTACCTGTGCCTCCAATTCCACCAATTTATCCCGTAATTTTTTCAGTTCTTCATTATCACCACCACGCACTGCTGAATAAGCATTTTTGAGATTGCCAGCTTTGGTAATTCCCTCCAAGCTTCTAGTGCGAGACTGAATTTCTTGCAGTTCACGCATCAGAGTCCGTTGTTGATTTTCCAATGTTGCCAAACTGTCTACTAGAGTTCTCGTTTGGTCTTCAATGGAGACAATGCCACTTTTTTGTCGGTAGATACTTTCTGCTGCTTCAGCTCTTTTCAGCAGCGATCGCTGTTTGGGAACTTCCACTTCTAAAAATTGCCTTACAGAATGAGCTTCTGAACTAATTGCATCCGCACTTTCCTTGACCATTGTTTCTGAGATAGCATTCAGAACTTTGGCAGCTAAAATAGCATTTGGTGATCGGTAGCTCAGTTCCAGTATGTTTGTTGCTGGAATAATTTTGACTTTCAAATTCTCACTAACTTTGGCGGTTGTTATTTTTTTTGGAGAGTCAATTTTAGCGATCACTTTTTGCAGAACCTGTTGCGACTTGATTAATTCTGCTTGAGTAGCTAGTGGGTTAGAACCTCCTGGTGTAGTTAGAGGCACTTGGCTAAGCTCGCGACCTAATTGGGAAACGCTCACTTGTTTTTCGTCTAGTATTAGCCGCCCTGATGTTTCATACAATCGTGGAGTCACAGCCAAGTAAATAACTGACCCACCAATTACTGAAACAAATGTAGCTGTTGCAGGGAGACTACGCCGTTTCAAAACCTTCAGTAAAGATGAAATGTCTTTTCTCATTAGCGAGCTTTCTCCACCTCAAGTACTCTGTAAGAAACAACAGGCTGATGCCTCCTGGAATTAAAACTGATTTTTTTTGTGCATATATCTAGATTTATTTTTCTGAGACTGTGATTTGCTCGGAAATTACAGCTTTCTTCACAACAACTGCGCTTGAAGTTTGCTGGATTGAGTCAACTCCAGCTATTCTCATGGAATGAGGTTCGGATATCTTGATAGTTGCAGACGAGTTCAACAGTGTTCTATATAATTTCAAATTCTCAGCAGTAATCTGTTCCCAACTATAGTTGAGTTCTACATACTTTTGGGCATTACTAGCCATTATTGCTAATTTCTGGGGATGATTCACGGCCCAGTCCAGGCAACTAATACAAGAGTCTAGGTTTCCTGCTTGGAAGAGTATGCCACGCTGCTCATTTAACAACTGTTGATGGGGTGGAATATCACTTGCGATTACCGAGATCCCTTCCCGCATCGCCTCCAACATTGCTAAAGGTAGTCCCTCCACATCAGAAGGTAGGACAAATAATCCGGCTCCCCGAACAATCTCTGCTAAGCGTTTTCCTTGCAGTTCGCCTGCAAATACGATCTCTGGATTCTCGGCAACAGTATTTAATAGCTTGGAGACATAGGGCTTAGTATCGCTGATGCCACCAGCCAGAACAAGTTTCCATCCTGGTGGTTTGAGTTTACAGAAAGCTTCAATGAGTAAGTCCGGACGCTTTTCTGGTACAAGTCTGCCCAAAAATAGAATATAGCGTCCCTGCATTAATTTGAGAGAGGTGCCATAGGAAAAATTAGGGTCTGACTCAGCATAGTTAGCTGGAGCGTTAGGGATGTAGACTGTCTGCCTACCATAGGTTTGCAAAAAATAGGATTGCAAATCTTTTGAGACTACTATTAGTCCGTGGGCGAACCGCACTGCCGCCTTTTCTCCCGCAAGAATCAAGCGACTAGAAAAATTACCCCACTTGGCACGTTGCCAGTCTAACCCCTGACAGGTAACAACAATTTTTGCCTTCTTGGTGGTAAGTCTCGATAGGCAGGTAAATAGAGATGGACCAAGAGCATGAAAATGAATAATATCATACTGAGTTCCAGAAGCAGCGATCGCTGCTAAGGCAGAGCTAATAAAAGCGTCTATCCCTCTAAAATCGAAACTAGGCAAGGAGATGACTCGGACACCCTGAAAGCCATAATTATCAAACCAAGGACAATCAGTGTATGAAGAGCGGGCGAATAAATCAACACTATGACCCTGCGCTACCATCCGGGGATACATTTCTGCACAATAATGTTCAATGCCTCCCTGTTTAGGTGGTAGACCTTTGGTACCAATTACAGCAATT
This sequence comes from Nostoc sp. FACHB-133, assembly GCF_014698055.1. Lineage (NCBI taxonomy): Bacteria > Bacillati > Cyanobacteriota > Cyanophyceae > Nostocales > Nostocaceae > Nostoc > Nostoc sp. FACHB-133. Next base: position 2,752 of record NZ_JACJSH010000060.1, on the reverse strand, counting down.
TTCATGAATTTTTTCCCAAAAATTAGTTCTACTTACGAACTCACTGCTGAAAAGGTTTGCAATTCCCAGCGATTTAGCATTTCTCTGTAGATATCTTTAATCACAGTGCAGGCAGCATAGGGACGTGCAGTTTGCACACAAGAAACACTTGGATAATCTTCTGGATGTAGTAGTACTTGGCGTATACTCTCTGCTATGGATTCTGGAGTACGTTGAGAACAAACTACTCCACTATCATCCGTCAGTAATTTTGGGGTTTCACCAGTTCGAGTTGTGACTACTGGAGTCCCACTAGCAAGTGCTTCTAGAACTACCAATGGTAACCCTTCGTAGGCACTAGTAAGGACAAAGACATTGCAGATACGATGTAACTTTGATAGTTCTGTTTGATTCACTGCTCCCAGCATTGTCACTCGTTCAGTTAAACTGAGACGACCAATTTCAGCACGAATTTTCGTGGCTAACTCTCCATCTCCAGCTATGAGTAGATGAGTATGGGATTCATTTAAAGCCGCGAATGTACGTACTAACAAAAGTGGATCTTTGTCTGGATGCAAGCGACCAGCAAAAAGAATAAAACGTGTTTCGGGAACCAAGCCTAATCTCAAAGCTAGTTCGCGTCTTTTTGCTTCCCTTTCTTGATGACTCAACGGATAGAAAATTTCATTGTCAAATGAATTTTTGATGTAAGAAATGCGATCGCTCAAAGTAGGATAACGTTGGCTATAGAATTTAGCAGAGTTACTATTACACGATAAAATCTGGTTAAACTGACGAATTAACAAACTTTCCAAGGCAAAATATGCAGCCGGAAATCTTCGCCACAGAATCGCTTTTTTTTGCATCTGTGCATTAATATCAGTGTGAATAAACAGGGTTTTCTCCCCCTGCCAATTCAATGCAGCTAAAGTTGGCTCCAACCTATGAAAATGCATAAAGTCTGAAGCAAAGCAATGCCCTAAAAGTGCATTTGTATACTTAACCGTGGTTGGTATCAGACCCCGAACATTATCATTTTCTAAAGTAAACAAAGGCAGAAAACTAATTTCTCTACCAGCAAGTTCTGCTTCTTGCCACTTCAGAGTCGGTTGGCACCTATCATTTCCTGTTCCTACAAGCCGCAGATCAAATTCACTAGGTGCATACTTAATAAACAAGCTAACTAGCGTTTGAATGCCACCAATAGTAGTATGCCAAGGATTAAATTGGTAAAAAATCGTTAGGACAGGTTTATACATTTAGGGAAAGGATTCAGGAGGGGATAATTAATAGGAGTGATAGGAGTGTAAAACGTCACATTCATGAGCAAGGGCACATCAAAGGACAACAGCGATGAAGAGCTCCGCACACTTACTTGTACAAACTAACAACTTCCGTTATTAGCAAGCGCCGCTCTTATCTAACACAACTTTTAGGGTTTTTAGCATCAAACAAATATCGTAGGTAATAGACCATTTTCGTTGATAGTCTAGATCCATACTCACAATATCCTCAAAGTCTTTGATACTAGAACGTCCACTGGTCTGCCATTCGCCAGTAATACCTGGTTTGACATTTAACCTTTCCCAGTGATGGTTTGAGTAGCACATGACTTCATCGGGAGTCGGAGGGCGAGTGCCAACTAAACTCATTTCTCCTAGTAATACATTCCAAAATTGGGGTAGTTCGTCTAAGCTAGTGCGACGCAGAAACTTACCTACACGAGTAATACGAAGGTCATTTTCACTTTTGAAAATATGATTACTTTTGGCTTCGTTGATGACTAGATGTTTAAATTGGTCAGATCCAACAATCATAGAGCGAAATTTCCATATCCGGAAATAGCGTCCGTTCAAACCACAGCGAATTTGACTGTAGAAGATGGGACCAGGGCTATCAAGTTGAGTAACTATAGCAACAGGAATCGCTACGATTGCTGTAATAATTAATCCTACTATAGCACCTAAGATATCAATCATCCGTTTTGCTTTGCTTCTTACAGAAGTATGAACTGGTAGCTTGGCAAAATGAGCAGTATAAACAATATTCATAACTGCTAGATCAATAGAGTTTAAAGTATGAAAATTAGACATGACTGCACGATTTAAGAGGCGGTGATAGTTTTGAAGACACTGTCATCGAATGTATTACATTAGTGGAACTAACTTAATTACAGAGAGAATAAAAGCTGTAAATTGATACACGTCTTTTTAACACTGTTTCTCAGTTCAATCAGCCTGACTCAGGAAATAGCTTAGGAATATAGAGATTTCGTCCAAATCCACTCTTTAGCTAATCCATCGATTAAAGAAGTTTGTGGTTTGTAGTTTAAAAGTTTTTGAGCTTTAGCTATGTCCGATAAAGTGTGACGCGCATCTCCCATTGATGTTTCAATGTGGTTGATATTAATATTACTTCCTATAATTTCTTCTATAGTACTGATAACCTCTAACAGACTGACTCTACTACCGCCACCAATATTGAAAACTTCACCAACAGCTTCGGGCATTTTAGCGGCTGCTATATTGGCTGTAACTATATCATTTATGAATGTGAAGTCTCGCGTTTGTTGACCATCTCCATATATAGTTATCGGTTGTGATTCAAGTATTGATTTAAAAAATTTATGAAAAGCCATATCTGGACGTTGTCTAGGCCCATAAACTGAGAAGTAAGTAAGCCGTGGGAAAAATTTATAAGTATGTAACAAAAAATTAAGCAGAAGAATTGGAGTTAAATCTTATACGCTGTGTACTATATTTTCCCTTCTCTG